>JADDPU010000085.1 GCA_016781725.1 Rubrobacter sp.
CGCGGCATCAGAGATCGCTACGACGAGGCCGCGGCGCTGGTGCTAGGGGCCTTCTCGCGGCTCGGGGTGCGGGACGCGGAGGTGGGGGAGGTACGCGAGGAGTTTTGCCCCGGCGATCACAGCATAAGGGTAGGGGACCACGAGGGCGGTATGAAGGTAGTCGGCATAGCGCAAAGAGTAACGCGCCGCGCTACCAGCGTCGGGGGCATCGTGCTAGTCGAGGGAGAAGAGGAGCTGGCCCGCGTGCTGGAGCGCGTCTACGGCGCCATGCGGTTGCCCTTCAGGCCGCGCAGCGTCGGCAGCCTGCGGCGCGCCGGGTGCGAGGCGGGGATGGGCGAGGTCCTCGAAGCCTTCGCCCTCGAAGTGGAGCGCCGCTACGGCGCCGTTCGGGTCCGGCTCGATCGACCGACGCTCGAGCTGGCGCGCGGGGAGGGCGAGCAGTACCTGGTAGCGGGATGAGCCGGGTGCCCGACACGGGGGAGGGCCAGGGGGTAGGTCTCCCGGCGCGACGACTTCGCCCGGTTTGCGCGTAGAATGGGGGTAAGTAGCCGCGCGCCAGGAGAGAACCGGGGAAGATGAAAATAGACAGGTGGGCGAGATCCCGGACTCCTGGGGGGCAGGAGCCGCGGGGAGAGAGTCTGTCGGGCCGGCCGGCGGACGGACGGCCCACCCCGATCTTCGTCTCCTCGCGGCTCTTGATCATCATCGCGGCTGTGGGGTTGGGGCTGCTCGCGCTGCTGTTGTACGCGGCGCCAACCGTACCCGCCGTGGGGCTCGGGGGGATAGCGCTCGCGATCGTGCTCTCCTTCCCGGTGCGGGCGCTCTCGCACTTCATGCCACGGGGGCTCGCCATCCTGGTGACGGTGCTGGCCTTGATCGGGTTGATCTCGCTCGCGCTCTTTATCCTTGTGCCGCTCGTGATCCAGCAGCTAAGCACCCTCGTGCGCACCACGCCCCAGATCGCCAACAGCGCGAACCAGCTCCTCATCGACGTGATTCAGGCTCTCGACGAGCGCCAGCTCCTGCCCGGCTCGGACCCTGAGGAGTTCGGCCGGGCTCTCGTCACCGACCTGTTCGACCGCGCCCAGAACCTCACCGAGAACCTGCTCCGGGGCCTCCTCGGCTTTATACCGAGGGCGTTCGGCTTCGGGATAGCGCTCTTCGGGGTCCTGTTCGTCGCCGTCTACCTGCTGGTGGATGCGCGCAAGATCAAGGCCGCCTACCTCAAGAGCGTCCCGGTCCACTACAGGCGGGACGCCCGCGACCTGTGGAACGCCTTCGGCCAGTCGCTCTCCCGCTACCTCGGCGGGCTCGTCTTCGTAGTGGTGATCCAGGGGGTACTTGCTTTCGTGGCGCTCTATCTGATCGGGGTGCGCTACGCGATCCTGCTCGGGGTGTGGGTCTCGCTGACGGCGATCATCCCCTACCTTGGCGCCTTTCTCGGCGCGATACCGGCGGTTATAGTGGCCCTGGTGTTCGGGTCTTCGAACTTCGGGTCCCCGACCACGACCGCCATCCTGACCATCGTGGCCTACGTCCTGATCCAGCAGCTAGAGGGCAACTTTCTGACCCCCCGCATCCAGGGCCAGGCCCTCCACGTCCACCCCATCCTCGTGCTGCTGGCCGTGATCGCCGGCGGCGAATTGGCGGGCCTCGCCGGGGTGGTCTTCGCCGTCCCAGCCCTCGCCGTCTTGCGCGTCTTCTTCGACTTCCTCAGGGTCCGCCTGCGCAAGAGACCGGAACCCGAGCCATAGAGCGGCGAAGACCCTAGAATCCGCGCGGCCAGAGAGATCGGGCCCCGTAGGCGAGGGGCCCGATCCGACCTCGAGGCTTTCCTAGCTGACCTGCTCGCCCTGTTCGGTGATGCTCTGGATCTCCTCCTGGAGGGTATTTACTGTCTCCTCGGGGGAGGTGTCGCCCGCGAGGGCGGAGTTGAACCCCGCGGCGAGCTCGAGGGAGACGTCCGAGTAGAACGGGGATACCGGGCGCGCTGTGGAGTTCTCGATGATCGCCTCCTTGCCGAGGCGGGCGACCGGCACGTTGTCCGTGACCTCGGGATCGTTGTAGAGGCTCTGGCGGGTCGGCAGGAACGAGCCTTCGACAGCCTTGAACTTCTGCTGCTCGGGGGAGGTCATGAACCGGATGAACTCCCAAGCCTGGTCCTGCTTGTCCGAGGTGGCGTTGATGAGGAAGTTCCAGCCGCCCAAAGTGCTGGAGCTCTGGTTCCCCGGGTCCACTGGGAGCGGCGCGACGCCGAGCTGCTCCGGCTTCACGTCCGGGTAGTCCGTCGAGCCGGCCAGCGAGTACATGTAGGGCCAGTTCCGGATAAAGACGGCCTCGCCGTTGAGGAAGGAGGAGTGCGACTCGTCCTCCTTGTACTGGAGCACGGCCTGCGGCGCCGCGCCGCTCTCTACCATGCTCCGATAGGTAGCGAGGCCAGCGGCCGACTCGGGGCTGTCTATGATCACCTTGGAGGGGTCGTTCGGGTCGAGAACGTCGCCGCCGTGGGACCGGATGTACTCCAGACCGTTGCACACCCCGCCCTCGTACTCGGCCCCCTGGAAGACGTAGCCGTTCTTGATGCCCTCGTCCTGCTGGATCTTGTTGGCCATCTCTTGAAGCTCGTCCCAGGTCTTGGGGGGCTCGGAGTAGCCGGCCTTCTCGAGCAGGTCCTGGCGATAGTAGAGTAGCCCTGCGTCCGTGTACCACGGCACCCCGTAAATCTTGCCATCGTAGGTCGCTGACTGCATGGGCCCGGGCAAAAACTCGTCGGCGTCGGTGAAGCGGTCGGTGACGTCCGAGATCCAGCCGTTGGCGGCGAACTGGGCTGGCCAGATCACGTCGCCGACGATAACGTCTATGTCGCCGCCGCCGGCCTGGAACTGGGTCCTGAGCTTGTCGAAGTACTGGCCCGTGTCGGACGGCATCTCGCGGTAGGTGATCTTGAAGTCGCTCTGCTTGTTGAACTTCTCGACCGCCTTGGGCAGGGTCCCGGTGTCGTCGGGACCAAACGAGAGGAGGACGTCGTTCGAGCCGCTGCCGCCACCGCCGCAGCCCGCGGTGCCCAGAAGGGCTGCCCCGGCGAGCCCGGCCCCGCCGAGCTTCAGGAAGTCCCTGCGGCTGAGGTTGGCGCCGCGGCCCAAGATCTGTTTCCGTTGCATGTATACCCCTTATCTAGCTTGCTCTTCCCCTGCCGGCCTCTCCGGCCCCCTAATTATGCCTGAAAAATGATACGAGGTGTGCGTGGCACTCTTCGAGCAGCGCCAGCTCCGCGTACTCGGCCTCCTGGTGGGCCTGCGAAGGGAGCCCCGGGCCGAAGTTGGCCGCCGCGACCCCCCGCCCCGAGAAGCGGGCCACGTCCGTCCACGCCTGCTTCGGCCGCACCTCTAGGCCGGTCGAGATCAACTCCTGCAAAAGAGGATTCTCCAGGCTGACCGGCCCGCTCGGGGCGAAGTCCCACACCTCGTATGAGGCCTCGCCGTCCGTCAGCCCTTCGAAGAGGCGCTCTACATCGCTACGGTCCTTGCCCGGCGCGAAGCGGTGGTTCACGTTGATCCTGAAGAGGTCGGGGACTACGTTGTTGGCCCTCCCGCCCCGCGCCGTGGTCGGCGTCAAAACCTCGTAGAATGATAGCCCGTCCACTACCACCTCGACGGCCTCCCGCTCGTGCAGCGCCGCCAGGAACCTACCGGCCTTGGTCAGCGCGTTCTCCCCCTGCCAGGGACGGGCCGCGTGGGCCGAGCGGCCGCGGAAGACTACCTCGACCTGCGCCGTCCCTACGCACCCGACCTCGAGCGCCCCGCCGGTCGGCTCGGGAACCAGCGCCAGCTCGGCGTCGAGCACCCAGGGGCTCTCCGTAAAGACCGTCTCCAGGCCGTTCTCGGCGTAGGACCCCTCCTCCCGCTCGTAGAAGACGAAGATCGGCTCGAAGCGGCTCTCCTCCCACGGGAAGCCTTCG
Source organism: Rubrobacter sp. (assembly GCA_016781725.1). Classification (GTDB taxonomy): domain Bacteria; phylum Actinomycetota; class Rubrobacteria; order Rubrobacterales; family Rubrobacteraceae; genus Rubrobacter_D. The sequence continues at coordinate 3,959 of JADDPU010000085.1, forward strand.
AGCAGCGCGAGCATCACCGCGTCCCCGGCCTTCATGTCGGAGGCGCCCCGACCGTAGACCCGCTCCCCCTCCACGCGGACGGGAAGCCCGCCCTCGGGCTCGGGCACCGTGTCGAGGTGGCCGGCGAGGACTACCCTCCGGCGGGCCGGGTCGGGCGCGAGGCGGCGGACGGCGAGGTTGTTCGAGGTGCGCTCGACCTCCCAGCCGGGCGAGGCCGCTATCCGCGACGCCAGATCGTCGCAGAGGCGCTCCTCCTCCCCGGTCACGCTCGGGCGCTCCAGGAAGAAGAGGAGCGCTTCGAGCAGCCGGGCGTTCACACGCTCACCCCGAACTCCCGCAGGGCATCGTTGAGGGAGGTCTTCTGGTCGGTGGATTCCCTGCGCTGGCCGATGATGAGCGCGGTCTGTAGCTGGTAGTGGCCGCTCGGGAACTCTTTGGTGCGGGTACCCGCGACGACGACGGAGCGGGCAGGGACGCGGCCCCTGTAGACGGCCTCCTCGGGCCCCGTTACGTCGATGATCTGGGTGGATGAGGTCAGGACCACGCCGGCGCCCAGGACAGCCCCCTCCTCGACGCGCACCCCCTCCGTGACGATCACCCGCGAGCCCACGAAGGCCCCGTCCTCGATCACTACCGGCATCGCCCCCGGCGGCTCGAGCACCCCGCCGATGCCTACCCCCCCGGCCAGGTGGACGTTACGGCCGATCTGGGCGCCGGAGCCGACAGTCGCCCAGGTGTCCACCATCGTCCCGCTCCCTACATGGGCCCCGATGTTCACGTACCCCGGCATCACCACGACCCCTGGCTCGACAAAGGCCCCGTAGCGCACGGTCCCAGGCGGCACGACGCGGACGCCGGCCGCAGCCAGGTTCTTTTTGGTCGGGATCTTGTCGTGGTACTCGAAAGGCCCGACCTCCATCGTCCGCATCTCGGCGATCCCGAAGTACAAATTTATGGCCTTCATCACCCAGGCGTTGGACTCCCACCCGCCTTCCTTTCTCTCCGCGACGCGCAACTCGCCCCGGTCCAGGCCGGCGACGGTGTCGAAGACCGCAGCGCGGTATTCCTCCTCTTGCAGCAGCCCCCGGTCTTCGAAAGCGGCTTCTACCCTCTCCTTTATCCCGATCCTCCTTTGACTCTGCGAGACGTCGACCCCGGCATGTGCGCCAGTTTAACAGGAGGCCGAGCCGGTTCCCGCGCCTCCCGGGAGCCGCCCCCGCGCAACGCCGTGCTGCCTTGCTTCTTTACCGGGCCCCCAGCCCCCGGTGGCGGCGTCGACACCAGCCGTCTTACCTGCTACTATCTGGTATATACCAGTTGGCGCAGACCAGAAAGGAGAAGGTTATGGCCGGGCTATTTGCCGAGGTTGCCATCTTGGCGTGGGTGGTCCTCGTCCTTGTGGTGACGGGTGAGGCGGGTGCCGGGAGGCGCTGGCCGTAGCTTGGAGTTTGGCGGTTTGGGAGGGGGTGTTTTCGTGGGTGATGTGGCGGGTGGGGGGGTGCCGGCTTACAGGCGCGTCGGCGGGGTGCTCGCCGCGCGCATACGTTCCGGCGAGCTGGCGCCCGGCGCCCGGGTGCCGTCCGAGCGCGAGCTCGCTGCCGAGCACGGCATCTCCCGCATGACCGCCCGGGCGGCGGTGGACCTCCTGGCGAGGCGGGGGCTCGTCGAGCGCAGGGAGAGGTCGGGGGTATTCGTGGCACGCCCGAAGATCGAGCAGTCCCTCGACACCGTGGCGGGCTTGAGCGACCAGCTCGAGAGCCGCGGCGTCGCCCCGGGGGCCGAGGTGCTCGAGGCGCGCACGGTCCGAGCCGGGACCTTGGGTGATGCGGAGGTCGCTTCGCGCCTTGGGATCTCGGGCGCGGAGAGGGTGCACGTGGTCGTCCGGGTGCGCACCGGCGACGGCGAGCCGCTGGTACTCGAGGAGAATTACCTGCCGGAGCGCCTCTTCCCGGGGCTGCTCCGGGAGGACCTCACCGGGGGCCTGTACGCCCTGATGCGCGAGCGCTACGGTCTCTTCCCGGCGCGGTCGCGTCAGGAGCTCGAGACTTCCCTGCTCGGCCCGGGGGCCGCGGAGGCCCTCGGGACCAGCCCCGACGCGCCGGCGCTCAGGGTGGAGCGCGTCACCCGGGACGCGCGAGGAAGGCCTATAGAGTTCGCCAGGGACCTCCACCGCGGCGACCGGCTCCGCTTCGTCTCCGAGGTCTCGGCGGAGGACTGGGACGTGGGGCTATGACCCTCTTCGCGCTCGTCCTGGTGCTTGGGGCCGCCGTCTTCCATGCGACCTGGAACCTGCTCGCCAAGCGCGTCGGGGGCGGGGGAGCGGTCTTCGTGTGGCTCTTCGGCGTCTTCTCTGTGCTCATCTACGCGCCGCTCGCGCTGGTCTTGATCCTTCTTCAGAGGCCCTACCTGGGGGTGGAGCAGTTCGTCTTCATGCTCGGTAGCGGGGCTTTGCACCTCGGGTACTTCGTGGTGTTGCAGCGGGGGTACGCGGTAGGGGACCTCTCGCTCGTCTACCCGCTCGCGCGCGGGACCGGGCCGCTGGTCGCGACCGTGGGCGCCGTCATCCTGCTCGGCGAGCGGCCCGGGGTCGTGGCCCTCTCGGGCGTGTTCTCAATCACCCTCGGCGTCTACCTGTTGACCCGGGAGCCTGGGGGCTTCCGGGGTTTCGGCCTCGGTCGGGGCGTGGTCTACGGCCTCTTGACCGGGGTCTTTATCGCCGCGTATACCCTGTGGGACAAGCACGCGGTGAGCGCGCTCTTGATCCCACCGCTCCTGCAGAGCTGGGCCACTACGGTGTTTACGGTGGCCTTGCTCAGCCCTACCGCGGTGAGCCGCCGAAAAGAGGTCCTCTCGCTCTGGCGGGCCCACAAGCCCGAAGTGCTCGGTATCGCCGTCCTCTCGCCGCTCTCGTACATCCTGGTCCTGACCGCGCTGGTCTTCACGCCCGTGAGCTACGTCGCCCCCGCGCGCGAGGTCTCCATCCTCGTCGGGGTGGCGATGGGCGCCCGGTTGCTCTCCGAGGGCCATACCGCAAGACGTCTGATCGCCGCCATAGCAATGGTGGCTGGTGTAGCGGCGCTGGTGCTCGGTTGAGCCTTAGCGGACCAGGGCCTCCCAGAGCCCTACCGCCCGCCGGCACTCCTCCACACCGGGCACGAGCGCGACCCGCACGTACCCCTCGCCGCCGGCCCCGAAAGAGCGGCCCGGCGCCACGATTATGCCCTCCTCCATGAGGCGCAGGGCGTAGGCCTCATCGTCGCCGGAGAACGCCTCGGGCACAGCGACCCAGAGGTAGAAGCTAGCGTCCGTGGGCAGATGCTCCAGGCCCGCCCTCGCGAAAAACTCGGTGAAGAGCCTGCGCTTCTCGCCGAAGGCGCGGCGGCGCCCCTCGACGTGGACGTCGTCGGACCAGGCGGCCGTGGCGGCGTCCTGGACAAACGACTGGGTGGCGACCCCGATGGAGGGGCGGAGCTTTTTCAGGGCGGCGATCAGCTCCGGGTCGCCGGCCATCATCGCCGAGCGGTAGCCGGTCATGCCGCTGCGTTTGGAGAGGGAGCAGAAGGCGAGGGTCCGCACGGTCGTGATCTCGAGGATGGAGGGCGGCGGCTCGCCGGAGTAGAGGTCGTTGTAGCACTCGTCGGAGAAGAGCAGCACGTCGTGCTCTTGGCAGAACTGGGCCACCCGCTCCAGGTATCCATAAGTGGCGGTGGCCCCCGTCGGGTTGTGGGGGTAGTTGATCCAGAGTATCCGCGTCTTCTCCGCGTCGACGGCCTCCGCCGGTAGCAGAAAGCCGTTCTCCTCTCCGAGGCCCACAGGCAACGCCTCGCCGCCGGCGAAGAGCGCCCCCCGCTCGTAGACCGGGTAGCCCGGCGTGCCGTAGGCGACGCCGCGGCGCTCGTGGGAGTGGTGCACGAAGGCGAGGGGAGCGTGGAAGATTGCCTCCTTGGAGCCCGTGGCGGGCAAGACCTCGCCCTCGGGGTCGAGCGCCACGCCGTGGCGCCGGCGCATCCAGCCGCAGAAGGCCTCGCGAAGCTCTCTCTTGCCCGGGGTGCTCGGGTAGCGGCTTACCTTAGGAACGCCGTCTGTGAGGGCCTGCCGGATCTTCGCGTCCGTCGGCTCGCGCGGGTCGCCGGTGCCGAAATCGAAGAGCTCGATCCCCCTCTCTTCCAGCTCCCGGCGCCGCTCGTCGAGGCGCAGCAGGGGGTATGCGCCCTGCTCGGCGAGTACGGGGTTGAGGAGCAGGGGAGAAGAGGTAGTGCCGTTCTGCGGGGGCTCTTTCGTGGGTGGTGTCGCGCGGGGTTTCGGCACGGAGTATATTCTCCCCTACTGCTCCGTTTGCGGGAGCCAGAAATATAGCATGCCCCGGCCGAGCGAGGAGGTACGTTTTGGACGACTTTCACTACGAGGGGGGCGGGCTGTGCTGCGAGGGCGTCGCGCTCTCCGAGATAGCCGAGGGTGCAGGGACCCCTACCTACGTCTACAGCCACGCCGCCCTGGGGAAAGCCTACACCGAGCTGGACGCGGCGTTCTCGGGGCTCGACCACCTCGTCTGCTACGCTGTCAAGGCGAACGGGAACCTCGCCGTCCTGCGGGCGCTCGCCTCGCTCGGAGCCGGGGCGGACATAGTCTCCGGTGGGGAGCTCTACAGGGTGATGCGGGCCGGGTTCGACCCGAAGAAGGTGGTCTTCGCCGGGGTCGGCAAGACCGACCAGGAGCTCATGCTGGGCCTCGGCGAGCGCATCCTGCTCTTCAACGTCGAGTCGGCCTCGGAGCTCTCTCACCTCGATCGTCTCTGCGCCCGCTCCGGCAAGCGCGCCCGCGTCGCCCTGCGCATCAACCCCGACGTCGACGCCGGCACCCACGACCACGTCGCCACCGGGCGCGGGCGCGACAAGTTCGGCATCCCCGTCGACGAGGCGCTGGCCCTCGCCGAGAGGATAGGAGATTACCGGTGCGTTGACCTCATCGGGGTCCACCAGCATATAGGGTCCCAGATCACCAAGCTCGCCCCCTACACCGAGTCCGTGGAGAAGTCATCGGGCCTCGTCCAAGAACTGAAAAGCCGCAACTTCGACATAAGGTACTTCAACATCGGCGGGGGGCTCGGGATCCGCTACAAGGATGAGGAGGCCCCGACCCCGAAGGAGCTCGTCGACGCCGTCCGTCCGGCCCTCGAAGCCACCGAAACGAAGATTTTGTGCGAGATGGGCCGCTTTATCGCCGGGGCCGCGGGCGTCCTCCTTACCCGCGTCGTCTACCGCAAGAAGAGCGGCGAGAAGAGCTTCCTCGTGGCCGACGCCGGGATGAACGACCTTTTGCGCCCGAGCCTCTACGACGCGCACCACGAGATCCGGGCCGTCAGGGAGGACGGCGCCCTCGCGAACGCCGACCTCGTCGGTCCCGTGTGCGAATCCGGCGACTACCTCGCCCGCGACCGGGAGCTGCCCGACGCCGCGGAGGGAGACCTGCTCGCCGTCATGGATGCCGGCGCCTACGGCTTCTCGATGGCCTCCAACTACAACTCCCGCCCCCGCCCGGCCGAGGTCCT
>JADDPU010000027.1 GCA_016781725.1 Rubrobacter sp.
ATAGAGTAGTTCCCGTGCGAGAAGTACGGGCAAGGGGAAGGAGGGTCAGATGACCATACGGAGAATCGGGCCGAACAGGGGCCTCGTCGGGGCGCGGATCAGCCGCAAGGACTTCCTGAAGATCGGCGGAACGGGCCTGGCCGGGGCGGCCCTGCTAGGGACGGCGGGTTGCGGCAACGTCTTCGGGGGAGGGCAGACCGGCGGGGGCGGGGGTGGGGGCGCGGGCTCCAGCACGCTCAACATCAACCTGGGGGCCGAGGTCCCCGACCTCAACTCCGCGACCACGACGGACTCGGTCTCGTTCAACGTGCTGACCAACCTGATGGAGGGGCTCTACAGGCTCGACCAGAACGAGGAGCCCCAACCGGCCTCCGCCGAGGGTGTCGAGATCAGCAGCGACGGGCTCACCTACACCTTCACGCTCAGGGACGGCATCCAGTGGTCCAACGGCGATCCCGTGGTCGCCGAGGACTACAGGTACGCCTGGCTCAAGGTGCTCAACCCCGAGACGGCGGCCACCTACGCGTACATCATCTCGACGTTCGTGAAGGGTGCCGACGCGTACAACACCAAGAAGGGCGACTCGAAGGACGTCGCGATCGAGGCGCCGGACGAGAAGACGCTGCGCGTCGAGCTCAACGCCAAGTCGCCGTTCTTCCTGCAGCTAACGAGCTTCGGGACCTACTTCCCGCAGCAGCAGGAGTTCGTCGAGAAGCTCGGCGACAAGTTCGCCCAGGACGGGGAGAGCCTCCTCTACAACGGTCCCTACACCCTGACCCAGGGGACCGAGGGCGGCGGGGGCACGGTCGTCCTCACGAGGAACGAGAAGTACTGGGACAAGGAGAACGTCGCCGTCAAGACGATCAACGGCCGCATCGTCAAGGAGAACGACACCGCCATCAAGCTGTACGAGGCCGGGGAGCTCGACATAACCGGGCTTGAGGGCACCAAGGTCCAGCAGTTCGAGGACAGCCCCGAGTTCTACCGCAGGGTCGAGCCCTTCACCGTCTACGGGCGGCTCAACCAGAAGGCGCCGGGGCTCGACAACCTCAACATCCGCAAGGCGCTCATGATCGGCTTCGACAGGGAGGGCCTGACGGACCAGATACTCCAGGACGGCTCGGTTCCGGCCTACGGCTACGTGCCGCCGGCGATCTCGCCGGGCCCCGGCAACCAGACCTTCAGGGAGGCCAACGGCGACCTCGTGTCCAAGGACGTGGAGTCGGCCAGGGCGCTCTGGGAGAAGGGTGTCCAGGAGATCGGCGGTCAGGCGCCCAAGCTGACGATGCTCTTCAGCGACGACAGTTCCCAGCGCGACATGGCTACCTACATGCAGGACCAGTACAAGAAGAACCTCGGGGCCGAGCTCGATGTCGAGGTCGTGACCTTCGACGCCGCGCTCGACCGGGTTGACGCGGAGGACTACCAGATCAACTACGCCTTCGGCTGGATCGGCGACTACGACGACCCGATGACCTTCCTCGACCTCTACCTCTCGGACTCGCCGTTCAACAACTCCTTCTTCGAGAACGAGGAGTACGACCGCCTCATCAGGGAGGCCCAGACGACATCCGACCTGGACCTGCGCATGCAGAACATGCTGAAGGCGGAGCAGATCCTGATCGAGGAGGCGGGGACCGTCCCCGTGTACTTCGCGGCAGTCGCCGGCGTGAAGAAGCCCTACTTCAAGAACTACACGCCGCACTCCTTCGGCGGCGACGACTACAAGTACGCGAAGATCGTGGGCAAAGAGTCCTAGGCGGGTAGAAGACGGTGAGAAGATCTTGTCGGGAGGGGTCCGGCGTCCTTTCTGGAAGCCGGTCCCCCCGGCCTCTTCCGGTACCCGCTGAGGAGGCGGTATGCTGAGGTACACGCTCAAGCGTCTGGTCAATGCCTTTATCGTCTTGTTCGTCATCTGCACGGTGACCTGGTTCCTTATGCAACTGTTGCCCGGCTCGCCCATACAGAACGCCGAGAAGCTCACGGACGAGCAGGAGGCGCAGGTGGCGGCCCAGTACAACCTGGACAAGCCGCTGCCGGTCCAGTACGCCCTGTACATGGCGGGCCTGGCGCGAGGGGATCTCGGGAACTCATACCTCTACGGTGGCAAGCCCGTGACTGATGTCATCTTCGAGCGGCTGCCTGTCTCCATGTTCCTTGGGGCCCAGGCGATCGTGATCGGGCTGGTGGTGGGCTTGATGCTCGGCATCGTCGGCGCCCTCAAGCAGAACACCATCTGGGACAGCGGGGCGGCGTTTTTGGCGGTGCTCGGCGTCTCGGTACCGGACTTCGTGCTGGCGCCGATTGCGCAGCACTGGCTCGGGCTAAAGCTCGGGATCTTCCCCATAGCCTTCTTCGAGAGCTGGTGGCACTCCGTGCTGCCCTCGATGGTGCTCGCCACCGTCATCGCCGCCGTCGTGGCCACCTTCACGAGGACGGAGATGCTCGAGGTCTTAGGCCAGGACTACGTGACGCTGGCGAAGGCAAAGGGGCTTGGCAGGCTGGCGGTCGTCGTAAGGCACGTGCTTAGGAACTCCATGATCCCGCTCGTCACCATCATGCTCCCCCTCACCGCCGCCATAGTGACGGGGACCCTGATCATCGAGACGATCTTCTCGATACCCGGCATGGGCGAGCAGTTCGT
>JADDPU010000461.1 GCA_016781725.1 Rubrobacter sp.
AGGGCGCATCGTGCAGACCGAGCAACCGCGGGAACGCGAGGTTGGTCCCGCTCGCCAGATAGTCGAGCACCCCGTGAACACGAGTGGGGATTATCCTTACGTTCATTTTGTCCCTCCTTGCGAGGTCCGCGCGGACGACCCCTTGCATTCTCACAGCGCCCGGAGACGACCGCAAGCACGCCGGCGGAACCGTCCTATCTGCTGCCGGGCCTACTCAACTCCCGCCAGGCGCGGCGCAGGTCCCCGCCGGGACGCAGCGACTCGCTGAAAAGCAGCGGCACGCTCCAAAGGTTAGCGCCGACGAAGAAGCCCCGAGCCCCGCGCACGCCGCGCCGCCAGGCGTAGCCAGGGATCAGGAGGCTCAGGATCACGGTCCCGAGCGTCCCGGCGGCGTACATCGCCGCACGCGCCGCGGGCGGGGCCGCTCGGAGCGAGGCGGGGTCGAGGCGGGCGCTCAGCAAGGGGAGGCGCGAAAACAACCACCGCAAACCCGGCGGGTAGTGCTGCGGGTGGCTCGTGCCGTGTAGCCCGTACCCCGTGAAGCGGATACCCAAGGCCCGTCCTGCGAGCCAGTGGGAGAACGCGTGCTCGCAGAAGTACGCAAGTAACCGGCTCGCAACCATCCAGCGCGTGCCCCGCGCCCCTTCCCGCCCGGCGTACCACGCGAGCGCAGCCGCACCGAGCAGCCCGCCGGTCTGGACGGCATTGCCCAGGCCAACGGAGAGGGTGTGCCAGGGGGTGACGCGCTCAGGGTCAGGCATGTGGCTCCTCGATCGTGCCGGTGAGCGGTGCGCCCCGCCAGGGTAACAGACCGGGAGGGTCGCCGCGGAGATCACCCTCGACGACAAGCTCCATCTGTGCGGTAGCGTCCGGTCGTACCCGGACTGCTATGCTAACACCGCGTATGCTGCGAGTACGCCGCCAAATCATCCTTCCTCTCTATCGAAGAGGTGGAGAAGCTCGTCTTACACTCACTGCTACCACCGTCTATCTAAGCCGGGGTTCTGAAATTCGCCTGTGGGGTACATAAGGGTTTCGGGCCGAGCTCGATCGCGGATAGCCCGGTAGAACCGGGCGCGCGGCGGAGGGAGCACGAGATGCCAGGGCGTCTGGACGTATCGTGGATCCTCGTACGGCCCAGAACGAGCAACGCGTTGGAGCGACCACAAAGGAGATGCGTCTTGGGCATAAACCGCTGGAGCGACATAGAGGAGCGTAAGAGGAACGAGACGGACGCCAAGGCGGGCGACGAGCTCCCCAAGGGTAAGAAGGGGGACGCCTCCTCCCGCTTGCAGGCTTCAGAGGAACCTGCCGAGAACCCCGAGAAGCGCGAGGTCGTCGAGAAGCTCAGAGAGCGGGAACAGGATTCTTAGCGCAGCCAGAAGGTCTCGCGTCCTTCGGAGGGGCTCGGAGGCCCGCTCGTACCGGACGCTTGCAAGAGCGTGCCGCTTCGAGAGAGTCCATCGAGGCAGCCGGCCATCGTGAGCGTGAACCCGAACGTCGAGGAGCGCGACGTCGACGTCGGGGGGATGTCTATCCGCTACCTCGGCGCAGGCGAAGGCCCGCCCCTAATCCTGCTGCACGGCGCCGGGGACAACTCCCTGGACTGGCGGTGGGTGCTCCCTGCCCTGGCTCGCAAGCACCGCGTCTACGCGCCCGACCTGCCCGGCTCCGACGACAGTGCCAAGCCCGCAGCCGACTACTCCCCCGCCTTCTTCGAGCGGTTCGTGGCCGCGTTCGTCGAGGCTCTTGGCATCGGGCGGGCCACCTTCGTCGGCAACTCGCTCGGCGGCCTCGTAGCCCTCCGCCTGGCGCTCTCCGAACCGGCGCGCGTGGGCGCTCTGGTCCTGGTCGACGCCGCCGGCCTCGGGCGCGTGGTCAACCCCGCCTTCAATGTCGTCAACGTTCCCGGCTTCGCCGAGGCGGCGATACCGCTGTTGAGGACCCCGGCCGGCGCCTACCAGAGGGCCCTGGGGAGAACGGCGTTGCTCTTCGCGCACCCGACGCGCGCCCCGCGCGAGTGGTTGGCCGAGCAGTGCCGGCTGGCGCAATCATCGGGCTACCTGGAGGCCCACGTAACCGTGCTGCGCGCCCTGGTGAGCCCCTTCGGCCAGCGCGAGGTGCTACTCGACCGCCTCCCCCTCCTGCAGACGCCTACCCTCGTCGTGTGGGGGGAGCACGACAGGGTGTTCCCATCGTCCCAGGCCAAGCAGGCGGTCTCCCGCCTCCGGGACGGCTCCCTGGTTCTTATCCCAGACTGCGGTCACATGCCCCACATCGAGCGCCCCGAGCCGTTCTTGACGAGCCTCGAACGGTTTCTCGGCTGAGACGCTGGAGAACGTTCAAGGAGTGGTTGGGATGCAGCGCAAGCGTGTAGAAGTGCAGGTGGTGGCGCTTATGGGCGCCTCGAGGGGCATAGACCGCGAGACGGTCCTCCGTCCAGGCGACCGTCGCCCCTACGATCGGGCCGGACGTCGCTCTAGCCCCCGGTGCTTACCCGCTCGATGCTGGACCAGGGGAAGAACTCGTAGGCGGTGGGGTCCCCGCTCGCGTCCCGAACGTCGAGCAACAGGCCACTCTCGTTCTGGTCGCACACGTAACCTTCGGCGTCGTTGCCGGTCCGGGCCGAGACCATGACGAACGTCCCGCGGCCCAAAAAGC
>JADDPU010000339.1 GCA_016781725.1 Rubrobacter sp.
CTCATGACTCCTCTTCTCTCGGCTTCCCGCGTCCGGGCGGCCTACCCTGGTCAGCCCGACCGTCCACCCCGAGCAGGCGGCGTCGTACAGCCTGTTGCCTGTACCGGAAGATCCTCTCCAATTCTAGACGCACCGGCTGATGGAGCGCCTCACCGAACGGCGCGAGCGGCAATCCATAGCGCACGACGTCTTCGATTATCGTCCCTTGCCTTCCCTCGTGGAACCGGTGAGCGTGCCTCCAGAAGCGATAGGGGCCGCGCACCTGCTCGTCCACGAACCCGAAGGGCGGCTCCCAGTGCGTGATGCGCGCCCGCCAGCGCAACGGGACTCCGAACAGGCGCAGCCCGTAGTCGATCGTGGTTCCTTCCCGCATCGGGATCGGTCGTGGCGTGAGGATACGGAAGCGCAGCTCTGGCGGGGTGATCTCCTCCAGGTTGGCCGCCTCGGCGAAGAAGGCGAACACCTTCTCACGTGGCAACGGCAGTATCATGGAGGTTCTGAAGACGTGGAGGGCCACGACCTTTATTGTAGCCAGCCGTTAGCCCGTGAGCCGGAAGAGCACGGTTACCCTACGGGGTCAACTCTTATCCTCCCGCGGATCCTCGGCGAAAAACCGTGCCACCTGCGCAAGCGAACCGGTCCTCCCCGCCGGCGGCAGGCTCTTCAAGATCGCCCTGCCCCACCCCTTGCTCGCCACCCTCGGGTCGAGCAGCGCCACAACTCCCCTGTCCGCGGCGCGGCGCATGAGCCTGCCGGCTCCCTGCCTCACGGCCACCTGCGCCTTGGGCAAGAACACCTCCCGGAAGGCCCTCTCCCCCGCCTTCTCGCGCAGCCTGGCGGCCACGGGGTCGTCCGGCGGCGCGAACGGCACGCGGTCCATCACGACCAGGCTGACCGACGGACCAGGCACGTCCACCCCCTCCCAGAAGGTGCGGGTGCCAACGAGGATGGCCCTGTCTGTCTCCTTGAGCCACCGGATGAGCCGCCCGGGCGAGTCGTCCCCCTGGTAGCGGACCGGGTAGGGTGGCCTGAAGTGCTCCCTGAAGGCGGCGAGCGCCCTGTTGGTTGAGAGCAGGACAAGCGCCCTGCCTTCCGAGAGCCCGACCAGCTCCTCGGCGCGCCGGGCGCAGGACCTGGCGAAGATGTCAGGCGTGCCCAGGGTGGGTGCCGCTATCTCCTCCTCGACGTACACGAGGCACCGCTCCTCGTAGTCGAAGACCTCCTCTCCTGCGAACTCCTCCACCCTATCGCCGGAACCGCCCTCGTCCAGGCCGAGCCTGCGGCGGACGTAGCCGAAGGAGCGCTCCGGCCCCGAGCCCGTCGCCAGGGTGGCGCTGGTCAGAACCACGCCGCCGTCCTCGAAGAGGGGCAGGACGTTCTCGCGGAAGACCTCGGCTGTCTCCACGAGCCAGCTCTTGAGCTCGGGGTAGCTCCTGCCACCCGCGCGGCGGTTTCTGCCGGGTATGACGGCGTAGGCGTAGTCCTCGTCGGGCTTGGAGTAGAAGGAGACGAGGTCCCTTCTCAGGCGTCCGACCATCCCCTGCAGGGCGTTGACCTCCTCGCGCGGGTCCGAGGCTATGGCGTTTCGCACCGAGATCAGGGCATTGACGAGGGCGTCGTAGGAGCGCGGCGGGCTCTTGTGCAACACGGAGGCGCCGCTCCCCAGGTCCGCGAAGAAGAGCTCGGCTGCCATCTCGGCCCGATCGGCGCTCGCCCCGGCGGACTCGCACCGCTTCTTGGCCTGGCGCATGACGTAGCGGACGCGACCGTAGGAGACCCTGGCGCCGAAGGTCTCGGCCATTACCTCCTCCAGGCGGTGGGCCTCGTCGATGACGAGGTGGGCTCCTTCGGTGCCGAAGATCGCCCCTCCCGAGGCCGCGTTCGCAAGTAGCAGGGAGTGGTTGACGACTACGAGGTCGGCCTCCTCCGCCCGGTCGCGGTGGGCGTAGTAGAAGCAGCCCTCCCTGAAGGTACACAGCCTGGGGGAGCAGTCCTCACCGTCCGAGGCGACCTCGACCCAAGGACCTACCGGCACCCGGAAGGTCAGGTCCTCCCGATCTCCGGTCTCCGTCTCGGCGGCCCAGAGGTCGAGGTTGGAGATGAGGTCAGCATCCAGGATCGTGCCGGCCCTCAGGGTGTCCTGGTGGCGCCTCACGCACAGGAAGTTGGAGCGGCCCTTGAGGACCGCGTAGGTAATACCCTCCTCCTCAGGGTAGCCCATGAGCTCGGCGGCCGCTGCCTTCATAGGAGGGAGGTCCTCGGAGAGGAGCTGGGCCTGAAGCGCCAGGGTCGCCGTCGAGACCACCACCCGCCCGCCGCTCGAGGAGGCTACGTCCAGGATAGCCGGGGCGAGGTAGGCTGCGGACTTGCCAGTGCCGGTCGGCGCGTCGGCCAGCAGCACGCCGCGCTCCTCGAAAGTCTTCGCCACCGCGCGGGCGAACCCGAGCTGCTGGGGACGAAAGCCGTAGCCGCTCTTGCGGGAGGCGAGGGGACCGGCCTCGGCGAAGAGGGCCGAGAGCCAGGAAGCGTCCGGGGACGATGCTGGCTTTTTCTTGCGTGTCACCTAGGAGAGCCGTCCCTTGCGATACGCGAGACGGCGCAAGGCACCAGGGTCGGAAGCGAGGAACAAATTAGGCACCGCCAGATTA
>JADDPU010000613.1:0-6712 GCA_016781725.1 Rubrobacter sp.
GGGAGGGAAGGATTACGCCGGTTGTCGATCCCGTTCGACGAGGAGGCGGCGTAGGATCTTGCCGGTTACGGACTTCGGGATCTGCTCGACGAACTCGACCTTGCGGACCTGCTTGTGTGGCGCGATGCGCTCCGCCACGAAGGCCATGATCTCCTCCGCCGTCGTCTCCTCGCTCACTACCACGAAGGCTTTGGGCACCTCGCCGGCCTCCTCGTCAGGAGCATAGACGGCGAACACAAGACTACGAGGAGCGAACCATCCGTTCGATACTGACTGAGGTCTTGGCTTCACCGTCCCAGTAGCGGCCATTATCCTCGTGGCCATCTTAGGGTTAGCTCTCCTGCCCAGGCCCCTCTGCCATGCGCTTCACGGCCTCATCGATACCGGCACCGGTCTCTTCTACCGGCTCCACGTAAAGCCGGCCCCAGATGATTCGGTCGTCACGTGTACCGAAGAGGGTTACCCCCCGCATTTCGAGGCGCGTTCCGTTGGCCCGAGTGCCTTGCCAGCGCCACTCGCCCCACGCGGTATCACCCGCGGTCGCGGAGCTAAGAAGCTCCGCCTGAAAGTCCACTACACCACTGAAGATCGCCGACCAGTTCTGACGAACCTGTTCTCGACCGCCGAAACCCCGATCCGGGTGAGCAGGTTGCTCGCTGCGATAATCGGGATCAAAACAGGCAACGAAGGCCCCCAGGTCGTGCCGGTTCATCGCATGATGCAGCCGCGCAATCACCGCCTGTGGGCCCGCGTGCTCTCGTGCACTCATGCTATACGTTCCTTTTCCTCGTCTCTTGGGGGCTATCCTCTCTTATTGCGGCATTGTAATAGCATCACCTGCGCCGCGGCGGAATAGCGGTGTGATTTATCTGACCACCAGTGATGTTCCAGGAGGTTCTCACAGACGCCCTTAGACGTTCGTACCGGGAGCGCCCATCCGGAGGAACAGGCGCCCGGCCAGAAAGCAACACTTTGTAAAAAGTCTGTCCCATCATGTAGCCATTGACAACGGTAGTGTCTAAAATAGTGAGCAGTTGTCCGCGGTAAGAGAGGAAGCTCCGCACCCATGATGCACAAGTACCGCCTTATGTCGCCCGGCCCGACTCCGATACCGCCGGAAGTCTCCGCGGCCGGGGCGCTCCCGATCATCCACCACCGCACGCCGGAGTTCGGCGAGGTCTTTACCCGCGTGAACGAGAACCTCAAGCGGGTCTTCCTGACCGAGAACGATATCTTCACCTATGCGGCGAGCGGGACGGGGGCCTTCGAGGGCGCCGTCCAGAACCTCTTTTCGCCAGGCGACAAGGTGCTCGTCGTGAACAACGGCAACTTCGGGGGCCGGTGGGTCAAGATGGGCCGGGCCTTCGGGCTCGAGGTCACAGAGCTCGCCTACGAGTGGGGCCGGAAGGCCGACAACGAGGAGGTAGCCGAGGCCCTCGCGAACGACCCTGAGATAAAGGCGGCCGTCTGCGTGCTCTCGGAGACCTCGACCGGGACCGTCAACGACATCGAGGGCTTCGCCCGGGCGACGGAGAACGTGGTCTCGATCGTGGACGCTGTCTCGGGCCTCGGGGCCTGCACCCTACGAACCGACGAGTGGGGTGTCGACGTGGTCGTGGCGGGCTCGCAGAAGGCGCTCATGACGCCTCCCGGGCTCGGGTTCGTGAGCGTTAGTGAGAGGGCGATGCGGATGCACGCCGAGTCCAGGATGCCGCGCTACTACTTCGACTGGACGGCGGCGAAGAAGGCCTACGAGAAGGACCCGCCGCAGACGGCGTGGACCCCGGCTGTGAGCGTCATCATCCAGCTCGACGTCGCCTTGCAGCAGCTCATCGAGGAGGGTGTCGAGAACGTTTTCGAGCGGCACGTGATGCTGGGCCGGGCTGCCAGGGAGGGCGTCAAGGGCATGGGGCTCAAGCTCTTCGGGCCTGACGAGGACCTCAACTCGGCGGTCACGGCGGCGTGGGTGCCCGAAGGGATAGACGGCAAGCAGCTGGTGCGCATGATCTTCCGCGAGCACGGCATCCAGGTCGCCGGCGGGCAGGGTGAGATGGCGGGTAGGATCTTCCGCATCGGGCACTGCGGATATTTCGACGCCTTCGACATCATCGCCACCATAGCCGCCACGGAGCTCGCGCTCGAGGCCCTCGACTACCCGGTCGAGCTCGGCAGGGGCGTCGGGGCGGCCCAGAGGGTCTTCTCCAGGAGCGGGGTGACCGCTTGAAGGTACTCGTACCCGAGAAGCTCGCCGACCCCGGCATCGAGCTTCTAAAGAAGGACTTCGAGGTAGACGTCATCCTCGACCTCGGCCCCGAGGGGCTGCTGGAGAGGATAGGCGAGTACGACGGCCTGATCATCCGCAGCGCCACAAAGGTGACGTCGGAAGTATTGGAGCGGGCCGAGAACCTGAAGGCCATAGGCCGCGCCGGCATCGGGGTTGACAACATAGACATCGAGGCCGCGACCAAGCGCGGCGTCATCGTCGCCAACGCCCCGGAGAGCAACACCGTCGCGGCCGCCGAGCACACCCTGGGGTTGATGCTCGCCGCCGCGCGGCGCATACCGGCGGCGGACTCCTCCCTGCGGGGCGGAGAGTGGAAGCGGAGCGCGTTCAAGGGGGTCGAGGTCGCCGAGAAGACGCTGGGTCTCGTGGGCCTGGGGCACGTCGGGACCATCGTGGCGCGCGGGGCTCTAGGGATGGGGATGCGGGTTCTGGCCTACGACCCTTACGTCTCCGAGGACCGGATGCGCTCGATGAACGTCGAGCGGGCCGAGAGTACGGACGAGGTCTTCGAGCAATCGGACTTCGTCTCCTTGCACGTCCCGCGCACGCCGCAGACGATAGGGCTCGTCAACGAGGACACTCTGGGCAAGATGAAGCCAACGGCCTTCCTCATAAACGCGGCGCGCGGCGGCATCGTGGACGAGGTCGCGCTCTACAACGCCCTCAAAACGAACGTCATCGCGGGGGCAGCCCTCGACGTCTTCGCCGAGGAGCCTACGACGGACTCCCCGATCTTCGCGCTCCCCAACGTAGTGGTCACCCCGCACCTCGGGGCGAGCACGGCCGAGGCCCAGGATAGGGCCGGTATCACGGCGGCCGAGCAGGTGGCCACCGCGCTCAGGGGCGCGGTCCCGATGCACGCCATCAACGCCCCGGTGCCGGTGGGGGAGGGGGCCGAGTTCGTGGCCCAGTTCTCGGGGCTGTGCGAGTCTTTGGGTAGCCTGCTCTACCAGCTGACGGACCGCCCTGGGGACACTTTGAGGATCGAATACAAGGGCGAGGTCGCCAACTACGACACGCGCCTCCTCGACGTCTCCGCCCAGAAGGGTCTTCTGGCGCCGATGGTCTTCGAGCCCTTGAACTTCGTGAACACCCCCATCCTGGCGAGGGAGCGGGGGCTCAAGGTCGAGACCTCGCACTCCTCGGAGAGCGCCGACTACACGAGCCTCGTCGTGCTGCGGCTCGCGGACGGGGCCGGCGGTGGCGAGAACGTAGTCAGCGGGACCCTGTTCGGGCCAAGGATGCAGCCGCGGCTGGTCGAGGCGATGGGCTTCGACTTCGACGTGGTGCCCGAGCGGTACATGCTCTTTATCCGAAACGAGGATCGGCCCGGCATGATCGGCAAGCTCGGGAGCGTCCTGGGCGAGCACAACATCAATATCGGCAACATGGCAGTGGGACGCGGCGAGCCCGGCTCCCGCGCGGCGATGGCCGTCACCGTCGACGAACCCGTCCCCGAAGAGGTCCTGGAGATCCTCGTGCAAACACCAGGGTTCACCGATGCCCGCTCCGTAAGGCTATGATGGCCGGCCTAGAAGACATCCTCGCCCGCTACCAACCCTACGGACCCACCTTCAGGCCAGGCGACAAGGCCCCGTTCTCCGGTACCTTCGTCTGCGACCGGGGGACGATGCTGCCCCCTGTACGGGTCCAGCTCTCCAAGGGCGAGGAGTTCCCCGAGGCCGAGGGCCTCGGCGAGCACACCCGCTGGCGCCAGACCAACATCCAAGGGTAAGACTCTGGGGAGGAGGGGCGATGCAGAGGTATCGGACGAGACGAAGTACGGTCAGTCGGGTGCTCCTCCTGGTGGTTGGCGTCCTCGTGCTCGCCGTCGGGCTCGGCCTGCTCCTGTACGCTTTACTCGGAGGAGGTTCCGCCCCGGCCCCGCAGAGCAAGGCGCTCAGGCTCACGGTCCCCGACATGAGGCGGGTCGAGAACCTGCCAGTCTACGACGCGGCGCCGCGCGGTTACGAGGTCGCCCTCAGGTGGAGCAGCGTCCACGTCAGGGGCACGGGCTGGCCGTGGCAGGAGGGGGCCAACGTCTACATCGCCGGCCACCGGCTCGGCTACCCCGGAACGAGGAGCTGGCTAGTCTTCCGGGACCTCGACAAGCTAAAGAGCGGCGACGAGGTGATCCTGACCGACGCCAACGGCACCCGCTACACCTACGAGGTCTTCAAGGAGTTCACCTTCGGCCCCTACGACGAGCGGGTCCTCGAGCCCGTGGAAGGCAGGAGCGTGGTGACCTTGCAGAGCTGCACCTTGCCCAACTACGCCCGCCGGATCGCCGTCCAGGCCGAGCTTGTGGACGTGACCGAAGGGGCCGGCTGACGGGACCTTACCCGGGTTAGCGCCGAGATAAGGCCGGGTAAGAGATGGGTGACGTCTAGTGGAGGGGTTCGCATGAAGATCGGGTACTTTTTGTCGTGCGAGGAGTTCGGGCCTCTGGAGCTTCTGGACCAGGCGCGGATGGCCGAGGAGGCCGGGTTCGAGTCGCTCTGGATCTCGGACCATTACCACCCCTGGGTCGAGGAGCAGGGCCACAGCCCGTTCGTGTGGTCAGTGATCGGGGGCCTCTCCCAGGCGACGTCGCGTCTGCCGGTCTACACCGCCGTCACCTGCCCTACGATCCGCATCCACCCGGCCATCATCGCCCAGGCCGCCGCCACCTCGGCGGTGATGCTGGAAGGGCGCTTCGGCCTCGGGGTGGGCTCCGGCGAGGCGCTAAACGAGCACATCCTCGGCGACGCGTGGCCCTCGGCCGACGTGCGCCTGGAGATGCTCGAGGAGGCAGTCGAGGTGATCCGCCTCCTCTGGGAGGGCGGCACCAAGGATTTCGACGGCCGCCACTACGCCGTGGAGAACGCCAGGATCTACACCCTCCCAGACGAGCCGCCCCCGATCCTGGTCTCCGGCTTCGGGCCTAAGGCGACGCGCCTCGCCGCAGAGATAGGGGACGGCTACATGAACGTAGCCCCCAGCGCCGAGCTGCTCGACCTCTTCCGCTCCTCGGGCGGCGGGGACAAGCCGGCCCACGGCGCCTTCAAGGTCTGCTACGGCGAAGACGAGGCCGAGTGCGCGAGGACGGCCTACCGTACCTGGCCCAACGAGGCCCTGCCTGGCGAGCTCGCCCAGGTTTTGCCGACCCCCACCCACTTCGAGCAGGCCACGCAGCTGGTCACAGAGCAGATGATCTCCGAGTCCATGCCGTGCGGCCCCGACCCCGAGCCGCACCGCGAGATGATCCGGAGCTTCTCAGAAGCCGGCTACGACGAGGTCTACGTCCAGCAGATCGGCCCGAACCAGAGGGCGTTCTTCGACTTTTACAAGAGGGAGATCCTGCCAGAGTTCGGCTAGCGGTCCCTCTCCCGTGTAGAATCAAGGCCTCTGCACGCTCGGAAAGGGAGGACGTGGGCAAGAGAGGTGGCGGGTTAGGCACGACGCTCGTGCTGGCGCTGGTTATCGTGCTGGTGAGCGTCGCGCTCGGCGTCGGGATCAGCCGCTTCGACTTCGTGCAAGCCGTGCCCGTCCTCGGAGGGCTCCTGGAGGAGAGGCCGGCGCGAACGACGACGGGACCCGTGGTCGTGGAGGGCGTACGGGAGCTGGACCAGCTCGCCACCGTGCGCTGGACCGAGTCTGTGCCCGTAACCAGGCAGAGCGGCGGCGATGTTCTGGAGCGCCTCTTCTCCGGCGAAGAGGTACTCCTCATAGCCACGGGGGAGGTCGAGGCGGGGGTCGACCTCGCCGAGATCAGCGCGGATGACGTCAGCGTCGAGGGCGACACCGTAACCATGCGCCTGCCCGAGCCCGAGATTCTCTCCTCCAGCCTCGACGAGGAGAAGACCCGCGTCTACGACCGCGACTTCAGCCCCCTGAACGTGCATCCAGACGATGAACTAGTCGAAGAAGCCAGGGCCAGGGCGCTCGAGAAGGTCGAAGCGGCGGCCCGCGAGAACGGCATCCTAAAGACCGCAGAGACCAACGCCCAAAACAGCATCAGGGCTTTCGTTACCACGCTGGGCTTCAGGGACGTACGCTTCGAGTAGACGGTTTTGCGCGTATGAGCCAGGCGTCGGTGACCGCGGGCCGCGGCACGGGACTGGCGCTCAGCCCGCGGACTTGCTCCGGGCCTGCGGCACCGCCATAAGACCATTGTTACCCGGCTCTCCCGGGTCGTAGCAGAGGTTGGGGGATAGCCATCTCTCGGCTTCGTCCAGGGTCCATCCCTTGCGGTCGGCGTAATCCTTGGCCTGATCCCGGCCGATCTCCGAGACCCCGAAGTAGCGAGACTCGGGGTGGGAGAAATAGTAGCCGCTGACCGCCGCGCCGGGCGACATCGCGCAGCTCTCGGTCAGCGAGATGCCGGCGTTCCCCCTCACCTCCAGAAGCTCCCAGATGGTCCGCTTCTCGGTGTGCTCGGGGCAGGCG
>JADDPU010000613.1:6779-9363 GCA_016781725.1 Rubrobacter sp.
CGTCCGCGGCGTAGCCCCAGAACTCGCGGCGGACCCGCCGGTGCAGCAGCTCGGCGAAGGCCTCGGCGAGCCGGTCGGCCAGCGCCTTGACCATGATCGCGTTGTAGACGTCGTTCTCCTCTTCGAAGCGCCGCGCCGCCTCGTCCGCCCCGAGACCTGCGGTAACCGCGAAGAGGCCGACGTGATCTTCTAGCCCCGTCTCCTTCGGGGCGACAAAGTCGGCGAGGGAGTGGTTGGGGCGGCCGGGCGGCTTCTCTCTCTGCTGGCGCAGGAAGTGGAGACGGGTGAGCACCCGCTCGCGCGACTCGTCGGTGTAGATCTCCAGGGAATCGTCGGGCAGGGCGCTCGCCGGGAAGAGGCCGAAGACGGCGCGGGCCGTGAGCGACTTCTCCGATATGAGGCGGTCGAGCAACTCTTGCGCGTCGGCGAAGAGCTTGCGGGCCTCCTCGCCCTTCTCGGGGTCGTCGAGGATCTTTGGGTAGCTCGCCTTTAGCTGCCAGGAGTGGAAGAAGGGCGTCCAGTCTATGAAGGCCCGGATCTCCTCGAGCGGGTAGTCGTCGAAGGTCCTGGCTCCGAGCACGTTGGGCTTGGGCGGGGTGTAGCCGCCCCAGTCTATCGGTACCCGGTTGGCGCGCGCCCTCTCGAGGGAAGTTATCTTCGTCTCCGAGCGGCGTCCGGCGTGCTTTTGGCGAACGCGCTCGTACTCGGCGGCGACCTGCTCGGCGTAGGTGGCCTTGCGGCCCTCGCTTACTAGGCACTGGACCACGCCGACGGCGCGGGAGGCGTCTTTGACGTGGATGGTCGGGTGATCGTAGCTTGGCGCGATCTTGACGGCCGTGTGGGTCTGGGAGGTCGTCGCCCCGCCGATGAGCAGCGGTATCTCGAAGCCCTGGCGCTGCATCTCCTTGGCGTTGTGGACCATCTCGTCCAGAGAGGGCGTGATGAGCCCGGAGAGCCCGATGACGTCCGCGTTCCTCTCCCGGGCGGTCTCGAGGATCTTCTTGACCGGCACCATCACCCCGAGGTCTACTACCTCGAAGTTGTTGCACTGCAACACGACGCTTACGATGTTCTTGCCGATATCGTGAACGTCGCCCTTCACAGTCGCCATCACCACCGTGCCGTTCGGCTTGCGGGCCTCGCCCTTCTCCTCTTCGATAAACGGGATCAGGTACGCGACCGCCTTCTTCATCACGCGGGCGCTCTTGACCACCTGCGGCAGGAACATCCTGCCCGCGCCGAAGAGGTCCCCGACCACGTTCATCCCGTCCATGAGTGGACCCTCGATCACGTCGAGCGGACGCTCGGCCTGTTGTCTTGCCTCCTCCGTGTCCTCCTCGACGTACTCTGATATGCCCTTGACGAGCGCGTGCTCGAGCCGCTTCCCGACGGGCCAGCCCCGCCATTCCAAGTCCTTCTCGTTCGACGAGCCATCCTCGCGGTCCCTGTACCCCTCCGCGAGCGCCAGCAGCCGCTCGGTGGAGTCCTCGCGGCGGTTCAGGACCACGTCCTCGACGGCCTCGCGCAGCCCGGCGTCGATCTCGTCGTAGACGGCGAGCTGGCCGGCGTTCACTATGCCCATCGTCAGGCCAGCCTCTATGGCGTGGTAGAGGAAGACCGCGTGTATGGCCTCCCGCACCACGTTATTGCCCCGGAACGAGAAAGAGACGTTCGAGATGCCTCCCGAGGTCTTCGCGTGGGGGAGGGTGCGCGAGATCTCCCTAACAGCCTCGATAAAGTCCACCCCGTAGTTGTCGTGCTCCTCGATCCCTGTGGCGATGGCGAAGACGTTGGGGTCGAAGATTATGTCCTCTGGCGGGAAACCGACCTCCTCTGTGAGCAGCTTGTAGGCGCGGGTGCAGATCTCGACCTTCCGCTCCTTCGTGTCGGCCTGGCCCCGCTCGTCGAAGGCCATCACGATCACCGCCGCCCCGTAGCGCTTCAACAGCCGCGCCTGGCGGACGAACTCCTCCTCGCCCTCCTTCATGCTGATGGAGTTGACTATGGGGCGGCCCTGCACCCTCTTGAGGCCGGCCTCGATGATCGACCACTTGGACGAGTCGATCATCACCGGCACGCGCGAGATGTCGGGCTCTGCGGCGACGAGGTTGAGGAAGTCGACCATCGCCCCCTCGCCGTCGAGCATCCCCTCGTCCATGTTGACGTCGATGATCTGGGCCCCGTTCTCGACCTGCTGGCGCGCGACCTCGAGCGCCGCCTCGAAGTCGCCGTTGAGGATCAAGTCCTTGAACCGCGCCGACCCTGTCACGTTGGTCCGCTCCCCGACGTTTACGAAGAGCGAGTCGGGCCCGACGTTGAGCGCTTCGAGGCCGGAGAGCCGCAGCTTCTTTGGGAGGTCGGGGATCTCGCGCGGCGCGTGCCCGGCGACGGCCTCGGAGATCGCCCTGATGTGCTCTGGCGTCGTGCCGCAGCAGCCACCGACGATGTTCAGCCAACCGTTCGCCGCCCACTCCCCGACCTCCGCTGCCATCATCTCGGGGGTCTCGTCGTACTCGCCGAACTCGTTGGGCAGCCCGGCGTTCGGATACGCGCTGACGTGGGTCTCCGCTATCCCGGAGAGCTC
>JADDPU010000476.1 GCA_016781725.1 Rubrobacter sp.
TATAAAGATGCCGGGCAGGACTAGCATCCCGAGGCCTATCGCCGTGCGCGAGATCACGCGCAAAGAGATGCCGACGCCGCCGTGGAAGAGGATCAGGGCCACCCCCAAATTGAAGAGCAACTGCGCCCCGACCCCGCCGAGCGGGTTGGAGACAAGACCCAGCACCGAGGGACCTACGACCGCGCCTGCGGCGATCAGCAGGATCATCTCGGGTACCCGCGTTATCGTCGCTAGAAACTGGGCGATGAGACCTGCGCCCAGTATGAGGCCGAAGTCGCGGAGTATCTGCTCTACCTCCAACGTTTATCCCCCTTCGACGAGCCCAACGAGCCTCTCCGCGAGCGTACTCCAGCTGAGGCTCTCCACGCTGTTGCGGCGCACGGTTTCCCCGGACCGGTGGCGCTCTTCTTCGGGGAGGGTCAGGTAGTCGGAGAGCGCGCGGGCGAGGTTCTCCTCGAGGCCCTCCACGCCGACGCGAAGGTCGAAGGGCAGGCCCCTGCCGACTATCTCTCCGGCCTCCCTGAGGCCCGAGTGGTCGGCGACGAACGGGACAACGCCGGCCGCGGCGAACTCCGCCGCCACGAGGCCGAAGGTCTCGGGGAAGATGGAAGGGACGACGGCCGCGTCGGCGGCCGGAAGGATCTTCGCGAGCTCCTCGTGGTAGACCGGCCCTGTGAAGAGGACATCGTCCTCCAGCCCTACCGCGTCGCGCAGCAGCCCCTCCGAGAGCTCGAAATGCTCCAGGGGACCGGCGGGGCCGCCCTCCAGGATCTTGCCGAGCTCAGCCAGCCGCTCCACGTTCTTCTCGTCCCCCGTGCTCAAAGCCCGTGTCAGCGCCTCGAGGCCCTCGCGGAAGGTGCCGAAGCCGATCACCAGCAGCCGGGCGCCGGTCTCCTTGCGCCCGCGGGCGAAGGCGGAGATGAGGCTGTGGACGCCCTTGGAGTGGATCAGCTTGCCTACGTAGACCACAAGCGGACCTTCGCGATCGAGGAAGGCCCCGAGCCGGTCGCCGGCGTCCGCGTCGTGCGAGCGGGCGTCGTAGGAGGCAGCTATCTCGCGCAGGGAGCCGACAAGCTCCCCGGCGTCACCGCCAAGATCCAGGGCCTCCGCCAAGGCTGCCCTCTGCTGTGGGCCGCGTCCCGGGCCGCCGTTGAGGGAGGGGAGGACGCCGCGGTCGAGCGCGTCCGGGCGGAAGAGCTCGGTGTCCACGCCGCCTGGGAGGGCGAGGGTGTTGCCGGCCAACTCCGGGAAGTCCTCGGCGATAGTGCCGGCGCTGTGCGAGGAGAGCGCGACGATCCTGGTTGCGCCCTCAAGGCCCTCGCGCGTGATCTCCATGTAGCCCTTGTCTCTACGGGCGACGTACTGGAGGCAGCTGCCGTGGACGATGCTCGCGTAGGGCACCCCCGCGTCGGCGAGGGCGCGCCGGGAGATCAGGGGCCCCGGAACCGAGTGGTTCGTGAGGACCGCGGCTGCCCCGGAGGCGGAGAGCACGGCCCGGACCGCCTCCTCGTTGCGCCTGAGGTAATTCTCCAACTCCTCTTCTGTCAGGTCGAGAAAGGTCTTCACGCGCCAGCCGGCGTAGTCGTCGTAAACGTAGACCGGCAGCAGGTCTCCGATCTCGGGGTTGTAGACCACGCAGCGGCCCGGGTAGGACGTCTCCTGCGCGCCCAGCTCCTCGATAACGTCCCCACGCACCCGCCCGTGCTCGGCCACGAAATCGTGGGCCAGCGGGCCGCGCTCCTGGCAGAGCAGATGCACGTCGTGCCCCTCGCGTACCAGGGCGCGGCACAGGTTCTGGACGTAGACGTTGCTCCCCGTGCCTGTGAGCATGTACCCGTGGGTCATGAGCAACCTCATGATATGGTTGCCGTTCCGCGCATACCTTTGGCCCTCCGTTTCCGAACCTCCACAGCGGACGGTAACACAGAGACGCGCTCCTGGCCTGCGGCACTGTCCAAGGAGACCGTCGAGGGCGGGACGACGACCCCCTGGAGGCGCCTTTGGCCCGACACGGCCGATCTGGGGCCCGGTACACAGAAGGCCGGAGCCCCCCGGCGAACCAGGGGGCTCCGGCCTTCACGGACCTGCGGGCTTCTAGAACCAGAACCACCAGTGACCGAAGAAGACGTTACCGACCTCGTTGCTCTGCATGATGGTTACGCCGGAGTCCTGGGTGATCTCACCACCCGTGGCGCTGTTGTGTATGGCGACAGAGGAATTGGGCCCGGCCGAGATGTCGACGTTGGCGCCAGCGTTCGCGTTAGCGAAGTTGCCGCCGGTGGTGATGTCGCCGACCGACCCTATGAGGTTCTGGCCCACGGCGTTGTACTCTACGTCGTCGCCCTCGTTTATCGCCGTCACGTTCTGCGCGAACGCCGGCGCGGCAGCGGCCAGCATCATCGCCAATACCGTCGCAAGCACCATCAACTTCTTCATTCGTTCCTCTTGCTTAGAGAGCTTGGTTCGCGGTTTTCAGCTTCTTGCCCACTACCCCATACACAGCTCCTTTCTGAGGTTTCTTCTCGCCCGTTTCGGCATCCCAAGATCCTGCCGCCGCGAAGGCCGTAGCGCCTCCCCCAATTGAGTGATTTCTACGCGCTTGGCACGGTTGGGTTTGGAGCGAGTGCCAACGAGGCGTGCGGTACCCTGATCTTGGGTTTCCCCGGACGGTCCTACGGGGCGAGCGTTTTGTCCCGGCCTCGGGAGGATCCGGCCCGCCCGGGGCGGACGGGTCAATCGGGCGGATAGCCTGTAATATTCTGGTGAAGGATCCGGTCACACACGCAAGGAGGGACCGATGTTCACGCGCACCAGAACCGAGCCTGTACCGGAGGTGGGGGCCGAGGCCCCCGAGTTCAACCTGCCGAGCGCCCAGGGGGGCCAGCTCAGGCTGAGCATGAGGACCGTTCGAGGGCCTGTGGTGATAGCCTCCTACCGTCCCGGCGACGAGGAGGACGTGGAGTACTTCAAGGCGCTGGCCGAGAAGGAGGAGGAGATTAACCTCGCCGCGGGCTCGCTGGTCGGGCTCGGGGTCGCCGAGCCGGACGAGGCGCGGGAGTTCGTGCGGGCGACGGGGATAAAGTCTTACGTGCTCTACGATTACGCCAGGGCCGCGAGCCGCGATTGGGGCCTCCTGCAGAAGGATAAGCAGCGCGGCGATTACACAGCCCGGGCGGTCTTCGTGGTCGGGCCCGACCACAAGGTGGCGCACGCCTGGACCGGCGAGAGACCGAAGCCCGAGGAGATCCTGGCGAAGGTCAGCGAGATCACCGGCCTCCCCAAGAAGCCCGCCGAAGAGAAGCCCAAGCGACCGAAAGAGGCCGCCGAGGGCGAGAAGGCCGAGGAGGCCGGGACCGACGAGGGTAGCGGGGCGCCGAAGAAGCTCTCCGCGGAAGAGCGAGAGCGGATCAAGGCCGAACGCAGGGCCGCCCGCGAGGCCGGCAAATCCCTGAAGACCGGCGCTGCCCCTGCCCCCGAAGGGGAGGCGCCGAAGAAGCTGACCGCGGAGGAGAGGGAGAGGATCAAGGCCGAGCGAAGGGCGGCCAGGGAGGCCGGAAGGTCTGTAAAGACCGGCGCGTCCGCGGCGCAGCCCCCGCAGGCGGCCGAGGGCGGGGAGAGACCCGCCAAGATGAGCGCCGAGGAGAGGGAGAGGATCAAGGCGGAGCGCCGCGCCGCTCGCGAGGCCGGCAAGTCCCTGAAACAGCCAGCGGCGAGGCCGGAGCAGGCCAGGGACGCCGGGGCGAGCGCCGCCGGGAGTGGAGCCGGGGACGAGGATACGGTGGCGGAGGCTAGCGAGCCGCCCGGGGAGAAGACCCGGGAGGGGTAAGGGATCGTGGGGGAGCCGGATCGTCACGAGACAGACGGGAGATGGCAGCCCGAGCCGGATGAGCCGGTCGGGGGCTCCGTGGACGAGGAGGACACCGCCGAGGTCGAGGTTGGGGAGAGCTCCGAACCCGAAGAGTTGAGGGCCAGGCTCGGGATCAAGGACAACCGCATCCGCGAGCTCTACGAGGAGATCACGGCCTCGAGGCTCGCCGCTGAGGAGGCCCGCGCCTCCAGGGAGGCGGGGGAGGGGCACATCGAGGCGCTGGAGCGGGAGCGTGCCCGGCTGAGGGAGCGGATCCGGGACCTCGAGGAGGACCTCCGCGAGCGGCGCCGGCGTCGGGAGGGTTTCGAGCGCCAGATAGCGCGCCTGGAGCGCGAGCTCGCGCGCAAGGACGGCGAGATCTCACGCCGCGACTACCTGCTGGAGCGCCGCGCCGAGGAGCTGGCCGCCGCCCGCAGGGAGGCCGAAAGCGACTCCTCCCGCAAGGACCTGGCCCTCCGGGACGCCCTCCGCCGGGTCGATGGGTTGGAGAGGGACCTGGAGGAGAGGGAGGGGGAGATCCTGGACCTCCAGACCACCGTCGATTCGCTGCGGGACGAGCTCGAGGCCGAGCGGGGGCTGCACCGCCGCCTCGCCGACCCCGCGAACCGGCTTCGGGCCGGCATAGACCTCTTCAACGACTCCGAGCAGCGCCGCTCGATGATCGGCCTCTCCCGAACCCTCGGCCAGCCAGAGGTCCACGTAGCCCTCGACGAGGGGGAGGAGCCACCGGCCTTGCTCACCTTCACCTGGCAGGGCGTCACCTGGCAGACCTACGCCGCCGACCCTAACCCCGCCGTCGCGGAGCCGCGCGTCTACCTCAAGGGCGCCGGAGAAGACCTCTCCGGCGTCGACCCCGCCCCGCCCAACGCCCGCGTCGGCCCCGGCGGCCGGGTGGTGCTTGGTTTATAGGTTTCAGGTAAGGAAGAGTTACTCGGGCGGTTGCGGCGTCGGGTTTTCTCGTAGGGCACCGGGTTGGGAGCGCAGCCAGGCTCCGTATCGCGACCACGGGTAGCCTCTATGATGCCTGTAGCCTATTCGGGGCCGGTCTCCCGTTTCTCCTCGGGACTCACTTTGGCGCCGCCGCGTTCGAGCGTCTTCGCTTCGTCCTCCTTGTCGCGCCCGAGCGCATCCACGAAGTCGTGGACGCCGCGGCCCATGGAGCGGAAAAAGTTAGCGATGCGGCGGGGCCCGAGGACAACGAACACCACGAAGAGCAGCAGGATCTCCAACAGCCCCACGCTCATCCGTAGCGCCTGGCTTCCATCAGGTGCTTGAGCCGGGAGAGGGACCGCTCCCCGTTCTTGCGGGCGAAGCGCTCCGCCCCGACGAAGCGCGCGGCCCGGTCCAGGATACGACGCTTGAGATGGAACTCGCCGGCGTAAGAGACCACGCAGCCCCCGCCCGCGCCGGGCGAGACGTCCACGCGTCCGCCGCCTTCGACCGCCGAGGCGTAGACCCAGCTGATGCTCGCGGGGGCGCGCTCGACTATCCTTACTTCGGGTTCGATCCTGCCGATGGGGCTGTTGAGGGCGAGGCGGTAGGAGTCATCCCCGAGCGGCTCGACGCTCTCCACGCCGACCATCCACTGCTTCGCGTTGCGAAAGTCCGAGATAAAGGCGGCGACCCTCTCGGGCGGGGCCTCTATACGCTCCTCGATGCTGACGGTCCCGCCGTGGCGCGAGCTCATCCCCACCCCAGCTCTTCCAGGCGGTCCTCGTCGAAACCGAAGTAGTGCGCGATCTCGTGTACCACCGTAATCCTTACCTGCTCTTCCAACTCGCTCGGCTCGAAGTCCCGCTCCAAAGGTCCCCGGAAGATCGTGATCTTATCAGGCAAAACCCCAGAGTACCCCCAGCCCCGCTCCGTCAGCGGCACCCCCTCGTACAGCCCGTAGAGCGTATCCTCGGGGTCGTCAGCGACCAGCGGCGTGGAGTAACCCGGCCACTCGTCAACCACGATGGCCACGTTGTCCAGGAGCGCCGACAGCTCGGGCGGCAACCCCTCGAGCGCCCGCTCAACCAACTCGTAGAAGTCCAGGGTCTCCTTGTCCACGGGTGCCATTGTACTTCAGCGCCCGCAAGCCGTTGCACCCGACCGCAGCGCGGCGCGCTAGAATAGCCGCACCAGCGGAGGTCTAGCGGGAGGTAAGCTGCTTTGAGGTTCCTGTCGGGCTCGCGCCCGGGGCGATGGATAATCTGGGTCGTCTATCGGACCTTCAACAAGCCGCTGCCCGTGCCGCACGCGGCGGAGTGGATGATGATCCCCGAGCATTCGGTGGACCAGGTCCTCGAGACCGGCGCCCTCAGGAGCCTCATGCCCCAGGACGTCCTCGAAGCCGCCCGCCGCATGGACCGCCAGCGCCGCGAACACGACGAACGCCACGCCAAGGAATCGTAGGCAATTCCAGGTCCGGAGCCTGCCGGGTGGCCGGTATACTGAACACATGGACCTTTTCGACGAGTCCGGCTCTCGAAGCCTAGCGAGCCGCGCGCCGCTCGCCGAGCGGATGCGTCCGAAGGATTTGGACGAGGTTATCGGGCAGGCGCACCTGACGGGAGAGGGCGGGCCCTTGAGGGCGGCGGTCGAACGGGGCAGGATCGGCTCTCTAGTCCTGTGGGGCCCCCCGGGCACTGGCAAGACTACGCTCGCGCGGGTGCTCGCTGGCACGGTCGAGGAGGAGTTCGTGCCCCTTAGCGCTGTAACGAGCGGGGTGAAGGACCTGCGCGCGGCTCTGGACGCGGCGCGGGAGCGCCTGAAGTACGAGGGGCGCGGGACGCTCGTCTTCGTGGACGAGGTCCACCGCTTCAACAAAACCCAGCAGGACGCCCTCCTTCCGGCCCTGGAGGAGGGGCTCGTCGACTTTATAGGGGCGACTACCGAGAACCCTTCGTTCGAGGTCACAGCACCACTTCTTAGCAGGTCGCGCGTGTTGCGGCTGCGGTCGTTGTCGGAGGAGGATCTCGGTCTGCTGCTTGGCCGGGGGCTCGGAGAGCTGGGCGTCGCGATCGGCGACGAGGCGCGCGAGTACCTGCTTGGGCTCGCGGGCGGGGACGGCAGGCGGTTGCTGAACGCCCTCGAGGTGGCGGCGGCCGGCACGAAGAGGGTCGAGGTGGCCGACGTCGAGAGGGCTGTGGGGCAGAGGGCGCTCAGGTACGGCAGGGAGGAGCACTACGACGTCATCAGCGCCTTTATCAAGAGCGTGCGCGGCGGGGACCCGGACGCGGCGCTCCATTACCTGGCGAGGATGCTCGAGGCGGGGGAGGACCCCGTGTTCGTCGCCAGGCGGCTCGTGATCCTGGCCTCGGAAGACATCGGGAACGCCGACCCGCACGGCCTCCCGCTCGCGGTCGCGGCCGCGGAGGCCGTCCGGCTCATCGGTATGCCCGAGGGGCGCATCCCGCTGGCCCAGGCTACCACTTACCTGGCCTCGGCCCCGAAGTCCAACGCCGCGTACGCCGGCATCGGGCGCGCCCTCGAGGACGTCCGCCGCGAGGACACGCCGGAGGTCCCGATGCACCTGCGAAACGCCGTAACTGGGCTCATGAAGGAGGAGGGTTACGGCGCGGGCTACCGCTACGCCCACGCCGACGAGCCCGAGGGGATGAACGACCGGTACCTGCCCGAGGCGCTCTCAGGGCGCGTGTACTACGAGCCGAAGAAGAGCGGGGAAGAGGCGGAGATCAAGGCGCGGTTGGAACGCTGGCGGGAGGCGAGGGAGAAGCGGCAGGGTGGGAGGCGAGACGGGCCGGCGTAGGGAAGACTTATCGGCAGGCGCGCGTGATGGCGGCGCAGACGGGTCGCGGACCCGCTCCTACAGTCTTGGGGCGTTACGCGCTTTTGGGATCGCGGTTTACACCATTGTCGTTCTCGTTGGCGCCGCGCTCGGTTCGTGGTTCCGGCGCGCCGACGGACCGCGCCTGGAGCTCGACTGGGCGTTGGGGGCGTTCGCCGACCGCCGGACGGGCGACATCTCGCCGCTCTACGTCTTGTTCGAGGTTCGCAACGCCGGGGAGACGGGGGCGGAGATCGTCCGCCTCTCGGTCGAGCTCAAGGGGGGGAGCAGGTTGGACCTGGCCGGCGACCTTCTGGAAGGGGAACTTCCCCACGCTCTGGCGCCAGGCACGGCTGCCCGGTTCCGGGTCAGGGCGAAGGCTCTGGCGGCCAGGATAAGAGACGGGGGACAGACGGGCAGACCGCGCGTTGAGCTGGTAGTCGAGGACGCCGGAGGGAACGAGCACACGAAGCGCTTCCGGTTCCGCGTCGACGAGTACCTGGCGCTAAAGGACCAAAACTGACGTCAGATCCGCTCCACGCTTACCCGGTTTGGAGATGATCTCGAATCTCCCTTACCCGCCGCGTACACGCAGATCGTCTTGCCCCACTTCTCGACCTGCTTCTCCAGCTCCATGCCGACCTTCTCGGCGACCCGCCTGGAGGCCAGGTTGGCGGGATCGATGAGGGAGACCAGACGGTCGAGGCCAAGGCTGTCGAAACCGTAGTCCCGACACGCCGTCGCCGCCTCTGTCGCGAGCCCCTTACCCCAGAATTCTCTCAAGAACAGGTAGCCGATCTCGACCTCTCTCTCGCCCCCGACCTCCTGCGGCACGAGGCCGCACTGTCCGGCAAACTCGCCCGACTCCTTGAGGATCGCCGCGTACAGGCCGAAGCCGTTCTCCTCGTAGCTGTGCAGAACCCACCTTATCCAACCCTCGGCTTCCTCCCGGCTCTTCGTCGCGGGGTAGTAGCGCATCGCCTCGGGGTCGGAGAAGATGCCCATGAGGTTATCCACGTCATCCATCTCCATCCGGCAAAGGAACATTCGCTCCGTCTCCAGTACTCTGTCTCTCACCTTTCTCCTCCCCGCGCGAAAAGGCGTCTGAACACAGGACTCTCGGACCCCGTGACACCGGGCAAAGTCCGCTTCCCGCACGACCACCGCAGCAACAGCGTACCATCCTTGTGGGCGGTCACGGTGAGGCCGATAGCCTCATAGACGTAACGCAGCCGGACGGAGCGCTCGTTCTCTGCGGCGAGGCGCTCGTCCTCGATCTCCTCTGCGGTCTTGCGCCGTATCCTTTCGGGCGTCAGGTGGTAGAGGCCAAGGCGGATTGTCGGGCGTCCGCTCGGCGGGGATGGTCCCATAATCGCGCACGACGCGCCGGTGGCTCACTAGGTCCGGGAGGTCGCGCAGGTACGCCTCGACCAGGGCGGGCAGCGCTTCGAGCTCTTGTAGCCTCGCCTCTAACACGCCCCCGCCGAGCCCGTCCAGTTCCCGCTCGGCGGCCCTCCGCGCGGCGTCGAGCGAGGCGGCCCCACGCGCGATCTCGTCCCTGCTGAATGGGCCGTCGAGGGCCAGGTCCATAAGCCTCTCGCGTTTGTTCTCAAGGCCTCGCAGCACACCGCGCAGCTTCTCCGCCTCCCGGTCGGCGCGTCGCAGCCGTCGTCGCTCGCCCTCGGCCTGCCGCTCGGCCTCCTCGCGCAGCA
>JADDPU010000101.1 GCA_016781725.1 Rubrobacter sp.
ACCCCCGCAGAGGGACCCCTCAGAGGTGATCAGGGAGTCCGAGGCCAGAAGAGAGTCGGAGACGGCATCCTGATACCCGAAGAGGGGTGAGTGACCCTTGGTCCGCTACGAACCCGCCAACTCGTTCGAGACGCCGCGCTTCTCGGGCGTCAGGACCTTCATGCGCCTGCCCAGCACGCAGGACCTGCAGAACGCCGAGGCCGCCATCGTCGGAGCCCCCTTCGACACCGGCGCCTCCTTCCGCGCCGGGGCCCGCTTCGGCCCCGAGGGGATAAGGAGCGTCTCGCACCTCCTTAGGCCATACAATCCCTCCCAGGACGTCTCGATCTTCGAGCACCTCTCCGTCATCGACTACGGCGACGTGCCCGTGGTCCCCGGCTTTATAGAGGAGAGCTACGAGAAGATAAGCTCTGGCCTCGAAGAGGTGCACCGGGCCGGGGTGGTTCCGATAGTCTTGGGTGGGGATCATTCCATAGCGCTTCCGGAGCTCCGGGCGGCGGCGGCGGTCCACGGGCCGCTGGCCCTCGTGCAGTTCGACTCCCACGCCGACACCTGGGACGCCTACTTCGGCAAGAAGTACAACCACGGGACGGTGTTCCGGAGGGCGGTGGAGGAGGGCCTGCTCGATCCCTCGCGCTCGATCCAGGTTGGCATGCGCGGCTCCTTGTACGACGCCGGAGACCTCGGGGCCTCCAGGGAGCTCGGCTTCGAGCTCCTGACTACCGACGAGGTCAGGGAGATCGGCGTACGGGAGACCGTCGAACGCGTCCGCGGACGGGTCGGGGACGCGAAGGCTTACGTCTCCTTCGACGTGGACTTCTTGGACCCGGCGTTCGCGCCGGGGACGGGGACGCCCGAGGTCGGGGGCTTCACGGGCCGCGAGGCGCAGGAGTTCGTCCGGGGCCTCGCTGGCGTCGACCTCGTGGGTTGCGACGTGGTTGAGGTCTACCCGCAGTACGACGGGCCGGGGCAGGTCACCAGCCTGCTGGCAGCGAACGTGGCCTACGAGATGCTTACCCTGATCTCCCTCCGCAAGAAGGGCAGTGATGGGTAGCATCCTCGACTACTTCGTCATAGTACTCTACTTCGCCGTCATGATCGGGGCCGGCTACATCGGTCTCCGGCGGGCGAGGAGCGCCGAGGACTACCTAGTCGCCGGGCGGCGCCTCGGGCCCGCTATGTACATGGGCACCCTGAGCGCGGTGGTGCTCGGGGGCGCGTCGACCATCGGCGGCGTCTCTTTGGGATACCAGTACGGCATCTCGGGGATGTGGCTCGTCTTCATGCTGGGGCTCGGGATCATAGCCATGGGCGTCTTGCTCTCGGCGAAGCTCTCCAGGCTCGGGGTGTACACCGTTGCGGAGATGCTCGAGGTCCGCTACGGGAGCTCCTCGCGCCTGATAAGCGCCCTTATAGTCGCCGCCTACGACCTGATGGTGGCCGTGACTTCGACGATCGCCATCGGTACGGTTTTTAACGTCATCCTCGGCCTCCCCTCGAGCCTCGCCATACTCCTCGCCGGGGGCATCGTGGTCCTCTACTCTGTCGTCGGCGGCATGTGGTCCATAACCCTCACGGACATCCTGCAGTTCATCATCATGACTTTCGGTATCTTCTTTCTCCTGCTCCCTATCGCGATCTCCCGGGCAGGGGGTCTCTCCGGGATGCGAGAGGAGTTGCCGGCCTCCTACTTCGACCTGACGTCCATCGGGTTGGGCACCATCTTCACCTACTTTCTGCTCTTCTTCTTCGGGATCATGATCGGGCAGGACATCTGGCAGCGGGTCTTTACGGCGCGCGACGACGGCGTCGCCCGGTCGGGCAGCATCGCGGCGGGCGTCTACTGCCTGGCCTACGGCGTCGCCGGCGCCCTTATAGGGTGCGCCGCGAAGGTGATCCTGCCTAACCTCGAGGTGGCCGACAACGCCTTCGCCGAGGTGACGCGGGCGACGCTGCCCGCCGGCCTCATAGGGTTGGTCCTCGCGGCGGCGCTGGCGGCGGTGATGTCCACGGCGAGCGCGACGCTTTTGGCCTCCTCGACCATCCTCGCCAACGACGTCTACGCCCGCTTCCTCGCCCGCAGCGACTCCGACAGGGTGGCCGTGAACCGGTTGTTCACCTTGGTCGTCGGGGTGATTGTGCTCGCCATCTCGCTGGTCGTAAAGGATGTGGTGGGGGCGCTTACGGTCGCCTACGATCTCCTGGTCGGCGCCGTGTGCGTGCCCGTTATAGGGGCGCTGTTCTGGAGCCGCGCGACTAGCACAGGCGCCCTGGCCTCTATCGTGGTCGGGACCGTCGTGGTCGTGGTGCTGATGCTAGTCCAGGGCCTCTTCGCCAACGGTCCTATAATCTGGGGGTTGCTGGCGAGCCTGGTCGCGTTCGTGGTAGTGAGCCTGCTCACACCCCGCCCCTCCTCGCGGAGGATGAGAGCCTGGGAGCAACGCCTCACGCGACCCACCGCCTAGAAGAGCAAGCCCCGCGCCGGGTGCAACGGGCCCATGAAGGAGGACCCCTAGTGATCGAGACCAGCATGATAGACAAACTATTCGTCGGCGGCGAGTGGGCGAGCTCCGCCGCCTCCGGCGAGACCTTCGATGTCGTAAACCCGGCAAACGGCGAGGCCCTGGCCA
>JADDPU010000395.1 GCA_016781725.1 Rubrobacter sp.
CACAGTAGGGCAAGACGAATAGCCACGCCTCCAACGCCACAAGCCGGCGAGGGACGAGGCCCAGGTTGAGAAGTTGGCGATGGCGTTTACGGACGGCCAGGAGGCGGTCCACGAGCGAGACGAAACACCCCACAGTCAGGACCATAGCCGCGCCGAGGATGCCGCCGACGAGCCACGGTACGAGCGGAGATTGCACCATGACGCCGGACAGGGCGCTCCCGACGAAGGGGACAGGGAGCGTACGCATCGCCGCAACCTGCACGCGCTCTTCGAGGGTCTTCAGGGGCACGTTGTCGATCACGAGCGCGCTCCCGCTCGTCGCCACCTCTTCGGGGGGCACCAGCCTGACCTTCATGCCGGGCACACCGAACGACTTCTCAGCGAGCATCCGTGCCGTTTCGGCAGGAAGCTCGAACGGTCTCTCGGAATCGCAGGTGGTGCCGGGAAAGAGGGGAGCGAGCCTGCTACAGGTAGCGCCCACCACTAACGTGTTGCCATCCTCACCGGCCGGTAAGACGACTCCCGTGCCGAGCGCGTCCGCGAGACGAGCGAGATCGGTCGGGCGCGGGTCCAGCCAGTGAGAGACGAGGACCACCTCTGGACCCTCGGTCGGTATGGGGGTAGCTTCTACGTCGCGGATCGAGGCCAGGTACCCGCTGCCGACGAGCGCGATGACGACGAGGGCCGCGTAGCCGGTGAACGGCCGCGCCGCCCGGACCGGGTCCCACTGCAGGCCGCGGCTCACTATGTACACCGGCACTGATTCGAGCCGGGCGAGCACGCCGCCGACCATGCGTAGGACACCGGGTAGGACTAGAGGTACGCCGCCGATCGCGGCGACGACGCCGACAAGGTTCAGGGTCTCCGCGAGGTTTCCTTCAGAGAGCTCGCCAAGCACTAATGCCGCGAACGCCAGGCCGAGCGGAGCCGCGCGGAGCGGTGTAACCGCAGCTTCCCGAGGTATCGGCCGGGGACCGCCTACCTCACCCCGGCGTCGAACAGCCGTTACCGTAACCGCAAGTAGAGCGGTAATGACGACGCCAGCCCCGAGCTCCACGGCGAGGACCCACCACGGCAACGCGAGGTCGCCGCGTACCACGTTATGGCCGACGAGCGGCACCTGCTCCAGGTGAGGTGAGATCACACCCCACAGTACCGTGACCGCAACGAGGCCGGGCGCCGCAAGGACCATCGTCTCCAGTACGGCGAGCGTGGCTAGTGTTCGCCCGGGTGCCCCTAGCGAGCGTAGCACCAAGAAACGACGATCGCGGACCTCGCTCGCCGTCGCGAGGCCCACGGCAAGCAAGATCAGGCCAGGCAAGACCAGGAAGCCGAGCACGCCCGCCACGACGGAAGTACCGATCTCCTCGGGCGGCTCCAAGAAGAGTGGGAAGGAACGATCGGCACCGATAGGCAGACCGAACCCACGAGCACGCACGGCAGCCCTCTCTCCGGCGAGCGTCCGGTTCTCCGGCATACGGACGTACGCGAACAACTCGTCCCCACTACTGATACCCTCCGGGCCCAAGACGGCCCGGTTCGGGTAACGCGCCGCAAGCTCGGGGTGAACCGAAGCCAGGCGGTCGAGCTCGGGCGAGACTACCGTCTCACCCGGCTCGGGTAGCCGCGACATTCCCGGCGGCAGGGTTGGCTCCACGTTCCCGGCGGGCTCGATCCAGACCACCACGAATTGCTCGCCCCACACGTCATAGCCCCGGGCCAACAAGAGATCCTCCGGCGATGGCTTCGTCGCCAGCAGCGCTGTTCGCTGCATCGTCCGCTCCGCCTCACGCTGCACCATGACCGCGACGCTGGTCGCGGCGAGCACCAGCAACGTGAAGATCGCCGTCGCGACCGGCACCGCCACCCGCCGCCAGCGGTGCTCGGGAGCCGGGTTACGTGCCAACCCGGCCGCGACGCGGAAGATCACGGGCTCACCGTCATGGGATCGTCCGACTCTCGGGCGGGCGTCAGGTGGCCTTCGCGCAGCCGGAGCACGCGGTCGGCCCTCGAGGCTACGAGTGGATCGTGGGTTGTCACCACCACCGTCGCGCCGAGCTCCTTCGCCGTGCCTACGAGCAGCCCGGCGATGCGCGCCGTGTTCTCCTCGTCCAGCGCCCCCGTCGGCTCGTCCGCGAGGACCAGGCGCGGCTCGTGCGCCAGGGCACGGGCTATGCCAGCCCGTTGAACCTCCCCGCCGGAGAGCATGTCCGGGTGCATCCCGCCGCGCCCGCCGAGCCCGAGGCGCTCCAGCCACTCCTCCGCCCGCCGCTCGGAGTCGCGGCGCGAAGATCCCAGCAACCTGAGCGGCAACGCTACGTTCTCCAGGGTCGTCAACTCGGGCAGAAG
The DNA here is from genome assembly GCA_016781725.1 of Rubrobacter sp. GTDB lineage: Bacteria > Actinomycetota > Rubrobacteria > Rubrobacterales > Rubrobacteraceae > Rubrobacter_D. Next base: position 2,350 of record JADDPU010000395.1, read on the forward strand.
CTCGCCGAACTGGAACACCATGCCGATGCGCCGGAGTCGAAAATCCGCCAGCTTGGATGGTCCTAGGGTCGTCAGCTCCACCCCATCGACCCGCACCGAGCCGCCCGAAGGCGCCGCTATGCCGCACAGGCAGTTCAACAACGACGTCTTCCCCGCCCCAGAGGGGCCCATGACGGCGAGGCACTCGCCCGCCTCACCCTCGAAGCTCACCTCCTTCAGCAGATGGCGTCCCGGGACGTCCAGCGAAAGGTTGCTCACCTCGAGTCGT
>JADDPU010000419.1 GCA_016781725.1 Rubrobacter sp.
ATGCCGCCGGGGTCGTCGCCAGGCATAATTAGCTTGGCCAGGGCACCGGCGATGGCCCCGATGATGACAGCGCTTATGATCGCGCCCATTCTCTCACTTACCTCCTCGCTGATCGGTGGATAACGCTGTTATCTGTTCCCATATACGAAAGAGGGAAACACTCGTTTCAGAAATCCGGGCGTTCGGGTTGGCGGGCGTGGCACCGGTCTGGGGTATATGCTACCGGTTGTACTCGGGCGTCCGGGACAGGAGGAGAGCTATGAACTTCGACCCGACCGACGAACAGCGTCGCTGGCGGGACCTCGCCCGCGACTTCGCGCAGGGCGAGATCCGGCCCCGCGCCGCCCAACTGGACCGCGAGCAGAGGTTTCCCTACGATATCGTCGCCGATATGGCCCGCCTCGGGCTCATGGGCCTGACGCTCCCCGAGGATTACGGTGGGTCGGGCGGGGACTTTGTCTCCTACAACCTGGCTCTGGAGGAGATCTCGCGGGCCGACACCTCGGTCGGCATCACGATGGAGGCCCACATCTCCCTCGGCTGCGCGCCCCTGGCTAACTACGGCACGGCAGAACAGAAGGAGCGGTATCTCTCGAAGTGCGCCACGGGGGAACGTCTGTGGGCCTTCGGGCTTACTGAGGAGGGGGCCGGCACGGACGCCGGCGGGACGCGGACGACGGCCGAGCTCGAGAGTGGCGAGTGGGTCATCAACGGCTCGAAGAAGTGGATCACGAACTCGGGGACGGAGATCACCGGCGGCGTGACGGTCATCGCCAGGACGGGTACCCGCGAGGGTGGGAAGCCGGAGCTGACGGCGATCATAGTCCCCCAGGAGACGCCAGGCTTTACCCGCGGCCCTGCCTACGAGAAGCTAGGCTGGCGCGCCTCGGACCAGCACCCGCTCTTTTTCGAGGACTGCCGCGTGCCCGAGGCGAACCTGCTGGGCGAGCGCGGCAGAGGATTCAGGCAGTTCCTCGCCACCCTCGACGCCGGCAGGGTCGCGGTTGCGGCGCTCTCCGTAGGGCTGGCGCAGGCGTGCTTCGACGAGGCTCTGGCGCGAGCAAAGGAGAGGGAGCAGTTCGGGCGGTCCATCTCCAGGTTCCAGGCGATCCAGTTCAAGCTCGCGGACATGGCGATGGAGATAGAGCTCGCGCGCAACGCGGTGCTCAAGGCCGCCTGGCTCAAGGACAAAGGGCGGCCTTTCGGGAGGGAGGCGAGCATGGCGAAGGTCTTCGCCTCGGAGGCTGCGAAGCGGGCAGCGGATCAGGCGGTCCAGATCTGGGGCGGCGAGGGCTTCATGGAGACGAGCGCGGTGGCGCGCTACTGGCGGCAGGTCAAGATCAACGAGATAGGGGAGGGAACCAGCGAGATAAACCGCCAGATCATCGCCCGCTCCCTCCTCGACGAGAGCGCGGAGGAGGCCAAAGAGAGGATGGTAGCCCAGTAGGAATGGCCCTCTACGCGCTGAACCTCTTCGACCTGGCGGAGAACGACCTCTACCGCCAGTACTCGCGCCGCTCGGTCGCCGCCGTCGGAAAGCACGGGGGCCGGGTCGTCGCGCTCGGGCGGCTGGAGGAGAACGTGGAGGGGGACCCGACCGTCGAGCCGCGCTCGGTGATGGTCCTGGTCGAGTGGCCTTCGCGAGAGGCGTTCGACGCCTTTCTCGAAGACCCCGACCACGAGGACCTCCACCCGCTGCGGGAGGGCGGGACGCGGAACTACCTGTGGTGGACCTATGACCGGCTCGAAGACCTTCGTCCGCTCTTCGGCGTCGGGAAGCGTGAAGAGGGGTCTGGATCCTAGGTGGCTGGGTCGTCGAACCGGAGCCGGGTAATGTGGCGGGCGCAGACCGCCCGGGGGGGCGGGGAGGCATGAGCAAGCTCAGGACGCTCGTTGACCCGAAGAGCGCCGAGTTCCAGAGCAACGCCGAGGCGTACGAAGGGCTTCTGGCCGAGTTGCGCGGGAGGTCGGCGGAGGCAGCGAGGGGTGGTGGCGAGAAGGCGCGGCGGCGCCACGAGGAGCGGGGCAAGCTGCCGGTCAGGGAGAGGATCGAACGCCTCCTCGACCCCGGCACTGCCTTTCTCGAGCTCTCCCCGCTTGCGGCCTTCGGGATGTACGACGGGCGCGTCTCGGCGGCGGGGATCGTAACGGGGATCGGGCGCGTCTGCGGGCGGGAGGTAGTGATCGTCGCCAACGACGCGACCGTCAAGGGCGGCACCTACTATCCCGTTACCGTCAAAAAGCACCTGAGGGCGCAGGAGGTAGCCGGGCAGAACCATCTCCCTTGCGTCTACCTGGTTGACTCGGGCGGCGCTTTCTTGCCGCTTCAGGACGAGGTCTTCCCAGACCGCGAGCACTTCGGGCGCATCTTCTTTAACCAGGCCAGGATGAGCGCGAAAGGCATCCCCCAGATAGCGGCGGTCATGGGCTCCTGCACTGCTGGCGGCGCCTACGTGCCGGCGATGAGCGACGAGGTCGTGATCGTGAAGGGTACGGGCACGATCTTCCTCGGCGGCCCGCCGCTCGTGAAGGCGGCGACCGGCGAGGAGGTAACCGCCGAGGAGCTCGGCGGCGCCGAGGTCCACACCCGGCGCTCCGGGGTCGCTGACCACTTCGCCGAGAACGACGAGCACGCCCTCGCTATAGTCCGCTCCATCGTGGAGAACCTGAACCGCCCGAGGGGGACGCCGCCGTGGCCAGTCGAGGAGCCCGAGGAGCCGCTCTACGCGGCCTCGGAGCTGTACGGCATCGTGCCGACCGACTACCGGCAGGGCTACGAGGTGCGCGAGGTGATCGCCCGCATCGCGGACGGCAGCCGGCTGCACGAGTTCAAGCCCCTCTACGGCGAGACGCTCGTCTGCGGGTTCGCCCGCATCATGGGCCATCCCGTGGGTATCCTGGCGAATAACGGGATCCTGTTCTCCGAGAGCGCGCTAAAGGGCGCGCACTTCGTCGAGCTCTGCTCTTCGCGCGGCATCCCGCTCGTGTTCTTGCAGAACATCACTGGCTTTATGGTCGGCAAAGAGTACGAGGCCGGCGGCATCGCCAAGGACGGGGCGAAGCTCGTGATGGCCGTCGCCGGGACTAACGTGCCGAAATTCACGGTGATCATTGGCGGCTCGTTCGGGGCCGGCAACTACGGCATGTGCGGCCGGGCCTACTCGCCGCGCTTTCTCTGGATGTGGCCGAACGCCCGCATAAGCGTCATGGGCGGCCAGCAGGCCGCGAACGTCCTGCTGACGGTGCAAGAGGAGAACCTGGGCCGCGAGGGAGGCGAGATGACCGAGGAGGAGCGGGACGAGTTCAGGCGTCCCATCCTCGAAAAGTACGAGCGGGAGGGGAACCCGTACCACTCCACCGCGAGGCTCTGGGACGACGGGGTCATAGACCCCTTGGACACGCGGATGGTCCTGGCTCTCGGCCTCGCGGCCGCCGCGAACGCGCCCCTCCAAGAGACGACTTTCGGCGTCTTCAGGATGTAGCGTGCCGTCGGGCCGTACACTTCGCTTACGATACGTTTGTGGTACATGCGTGATACAGGAAGGAGACGGGTGACTGACTACGAGCACCTGAGGAGGTCGGACGAAGGGGCGGTAGCCACCGTAACCCTCGCCCGCCCGGACTCCCGCAACGCCCTGAACGCAGCGCTCATCGAGGAGTTGACGCGTTGCTTTGAGGAGCTGGCCGACGACGAGCGCGTGCGCGTGGTTGTGCTCGAGGGCGAGGGGCGCTCGTTCTGCGCGGGCGCGGACGTCGGGTACATGCGGGAGGTTGCCCGGTTCGCCTACGAGGAGAACCTGGAGGACGCCAGGCGACTGGGGATGATGTTCTGGGTCCTCGACGAGTGCCCGAAGCCGGTCGTGGCGAAGATAAGGGGGGCGGCCATCGGCGGCGGGGCGGGGCTCGTCGCGGTGGCGGATGTGGCGGTGGCCGAGGAGGGCACGCGGTTCGCTTTCTCGGAGGTGCGCCTGGGCATAGCCCCGGCTACCATCGCGCCGTTCGTGGTGCGCAAGGTCGGCGTCTCGCACGCCCGGTCGCTCTTCTTGACCGGGGAACCCTTCGACGCGCAACGGGCCAGGGAGATCGGCCTGGTCCACGAGCTCGCCCCCGGAGCCGACCTGGACGCGGCGACCGCGGAGCAGGTAGACCGCCTGCTCCGCGGCGGGCCGATGGCGCAGGCCACGGTAAAGGGCTTGCTGCGACGGCTCGAAACCACGGAGCCGATGGACCAGCCGGGCCTGACGGCGCGGGTGATCTCGGAGCTCAGGGCGGGCGAGGAAGGTCAGGAGGGCCTGGCTGCCTTTCTGATGAGACGAGATCCCAACTGGCGGCGAGGACTTTGAGCTTCGGCAAGCTGCTCGTCGCCAACCGCGGCGAGATTGCGGTGCGCGTGATCCGGGCTTGCCGAGAGCTGGGCATAAACAGCGTCGCGGTCTACTCCGAAGCTGACGAAGGGGCGATGCATCGCCGCCTCGCGGACGAAGCGCACTCTCTAGGACCCGCCGCCGCCCCGGAGAGCTACCTCAACGTCGGGCGGCTGGTGGAAGCCATCGAGAGGTCAGGCGCCGAGGCCGTCCACCCTGGATACGGTTTCTTATCGGAGAGCGCGGCGTTCGCGCGGGCCGTGGAGCGGGCCGGGGCGGCCTGGGTCGGGCCTTCGCCCGAAACGATGGAGGTTGTGGGCCTGAAGGTGCGGGCGAAGGAGCTGGCCCGGAGGGCAGGCGTCCCGACGATACCAGGCTACGACGGGGCGGACGGGAGCGAGGGGCGCCTGGCAGAGGAGGCTGACCGCCTCGGCTACCCCGTTCTGGTAAAGGCGAGCGCTGGCGGCGGGGGGCGGGGGATGCGGGCCGTGGCGAACCCCGGCGAGTTCGCCGAGGCGGTAAGGAGCGCGCGCCGGGAGGCGGAGGCGGCCTTCGGGGATGGGTCTGTCTTTCTGGAGAAGCTGGTCGAGGACCCGCGGCACGTCGAGGTCCAGGTGGTAGGGGACGGGCGGGGCAACGTCGTCCACCTCTACGAGAGGGAGTGCTCGATCCAACGCCGCCACCAGAAGGTAGTCGAGGAGGCGCCGTCTCCCGCCCTGGACCCCGACCTCAGGGAGGCTATCTGCGACGCCGCCGTGCGCTTCGCCCGCGAGGCGGGCTACCGCAACGCCGGCACCGTCGAGTTCTTGCTCGACGGGGAGGACTTCTACTTTCTGGAGATGAACGCCAGGCTGCAGGTCGAGCACCCGGTAACGGAGCTCGTGACGGGCCTCGACCTCGTCGGGCTCCAGCTCGCCGTGGCCGCCGGGGCGCCGCTCCCCTTAGGCCAGGACGACGTCACCCTGCGCGGAAGCGCCATCGAGGCGCGCCTCTACGCCGAAGACGAGCGCGGGATGCCCTCGGGCGGGCTTCTAGAGATCTTCTCCGTGCCCCAAGGGACCGGTGTCCGCAACGACACCGGGTTCGAGGCGGGCGACCCCGTACCCATCGAGTACGACGCCATGCTCTCGAAGCTGATCGTCCACGCTCAGGACCGGCCCTCCGCCGTCAGGCGCCTGCGGCGTGCGCTCTCGGACTACAGGGTCCTCGGCGTCCCGACGAACCTCCCTCTGCTCCGCCGCGTCGCCGCCCACCACGCCTTCGAGGCCGGCCGGACGACTACCCGCTTTCTCGAAGAACACGGCCTGACCGAACCGCCCCCGCCTTCGCCCGTACCGCGCGAGGCGCTGCTCCTCGCGGCAGCCGCAGAGTTGCACCGCGCCCCGGCGTCCTCCGACTCCTTCTCGGCCGGCCCCTGGAGGCTGCTCGGCGCCGCGCGGCTCGTGTACCTCGCCGACGAGGGCGAGCATCGCGTCGAAGCCGAGCGCGCCGGACCAGGAACGCTCCGCCTCACCGCCGGCGGCGAGGCTTCCACCGTCGAGGTCCTGTACGCCGGCGACGGCCGCGTCCGTGCCTCCATAGACGGGGAGCAGGTCGAGGGCGCGGTCGTCCCGGGAGGCGCCACGGAATTGCTCGTCTCGTTCGGCGAGAAGACGCACGCGCTCCGCAAGGTCCCGCCACCGACCGTGGACGAGGCCACTCCGGGCGCCGCCGCCGCGGGCCTCACTGCTCCCATGCCAGGGACGGTAGTCAAGGTCCTGGTCAAGGAGGGCGACGAGGTCGAGGAGGGACGGCCCCTCCTGGTCCTCGAGGCTATGAAGATGGAGCAGACAGTCTCCGCGCCGCACGCCGGCGTCGTGCGCTCGCTCCCCTATGGGGAGGGCTCGCTAGTTCCCGGAGGCGCCGTGCTCGCCGAGGTCGAACCAGCCTAGAACAGAGCCGGCCGCAAGCGCCGCAAACCCACCCGTTCGCAATCCTTGACACAAGGAGTGCGGGTCCATAAGATTGTATACAAAGGGTCCTTCGGTGGGGTTAGGGCGGTGGTTCAGGTAGGTTCGGCTGCGCGGGACACGGAGAAGGGGACGTACGGGGTATTAGAGCGGTTGCGGGCTTTGATCCTGACGGGCGCGTATGGCCCGGAGGAGCGGTTGGTCGAGGAGCAGCTCGCGGAGCGGCTGGGGGTGAGCCGGACGCCGGTACGGCAGGCCCTCACGATGCTCGAGGCCGAGGGGCTCGTGGAGCTCGCGCCGAACCGGGGGGCCACGGTCCGCTCTTTCACCGTCGCCGACGTGTGGGACATCTACGATTTGCGCGCGGTGCTCGAGGGGCACGCCGCGCGGCGTGCGGCTGGGCGCATCCGGAGCGACGAGCTCGCCCGGTTGCGGGAGCTGGCTGCGGAGATGGAGGGGTTGGCCGGGCGTTACGAGGACCACGAGGAGGAGATCCGGGCCCTCGTCGCGCTCAACCAGAGGTTCCACGGCACCATCGTCGAGGCGAGCCGCAACAAACGTCTGCAGCGCCTCATCAACCGTACGGTGGAGGTGCCGCTCATGTTCAAGGCCTTCTTCTTCTACACGCCGCACGAGCGGGTGATCTCCAACCACTACCACCGCCAGATCCTGCGCGCCTTGGAAGAGGGCGACGCGGACCGGGCTGAGATAGTCATGCGCGAGCACGTCTACGAGGGGCGAGACTTCGTCATAGCGGCCCTGAAGGAGGACATCAATGGCTGAGAACGGAGCCCGCCCGCTCGAGGGTGTTAGGGTAGTTGAGATGGGGAGCCTGCTCGCCGGCCCTTTCTGCGGCCAGCTCCTCGCGGATTTCGGCGCCGAGGTCATAAAGGTCGAGCCACCCGGCAAGGGCGACCCCATGCGTGTCTGGGGCCGCCACCGCAAAGACGGCCGCACCCTCTGGTGGCCCATCATCGCGCGCAACAAAAAGTCAGTTACCCTCAACCTGCGCGAAGAGGAAGGTCAGGAACTCGCCCGCAGGCTCGTTGCCGAGGCGGACGTTCTGGTCGAGAACTTCAGGCCTGGTACGCTCGAGCGCTGGGGCTTGGGTTACGAGGACCTTAGCGGGATCAACCCTGGGCTCGTGATGGTCAGGGTCTCGGGCTTCGGGCAGACGGGGCCTTACAGGAGCCAGGCTGGTTTCGGGGCCATCGGGGAGGCTATGGGCGGCATCAGGCACGTCACGGGTTTCCCAGATCGGCCGCCGCCGCGCGCCGGCATCAGCCTCGGCGACTCGCTCGCCGCCACCTTCGGCGCCCTCGGCGCCCTGACCGCCCTCTACCACCGCGAGGCGCACGGCGGACGCGGTCAGGTGGTCGACGTCGGGATCTACGAGGCCGTGCTGGCGCTCATGGAGAGCACCATCCCCGAGTACGTTCTAACCGGGCACGTGCGGGGCCGGACCGGGAGCGTCCTGCCTTTCATCGCGCCCTCGAACATCTACCCGACGAGGGACGAGGACTACGTGCTCATCGCAGGCAACGCGGATACCGTGTTCGGGAGGCTGGCCAAGGCCGTCGGGCACCCCGAGTGGGCCGAGGACGAGCGGTTCGCCACCCACCACGCGCGCGGCGAGAACATGGAGGAGCTAGACGAGATGATCTCCGCCTGGACGCGCGAGCGGAGCGTGGAGGAGGTGATCGAGGTTTTGGCTGAGGCCGGTGTGCCGACAGGGAAAGTGTTCACCGCCGTAGACATGGTCGAAGACCCGCACTACGCAGCCCGCGAGAACGTAGTCACCGTCGAAGACCCTGAGATCGGAGCCTTCCCTATGCAAAACGTCGTCCCCCGCCTCTCCGAGACCCCGGGCAAGGTTCGCTGGACCGGACCCGCCCTCGGCCAGCACAACGACGAGGTCTACGGCGGGCTGCTGAAGCTCGGCGAAGAGGAGCGGGCCGGCCTTCGGGAGCGGGGGATCGTCTAGTGCGCGTCGAGATAGTGGACGTCGGCGCCCGCGACGGTCTCCAGAACGAAGACAAGACCCTCGCCCCGTCGGCGCGCGCCGAGCTCTGCGAGAAACTCGCGGCTGCCGGCGTCCCGCGCGTCGAGGCCGCGAGCTTCGTCAACCCCAGGCGCGTCCCCCAGATGGCGGGGGCAGAGGAGGTGCTCGAGACCATCAGGCGGCGGGCTGGCACGGTCTACGCCGGTCTGGTCCTGAACGAGAAGGGCTACGAGCGGGCCATTGCGGCCGGCGTGGACGAGGTCCGCTACGCCTTCCCGGTGACAGAGACGTTCGCCAGGCGCAACCAGAACACCACGGTCGCGGAGGCCGCGGGGCTCGCTGGGAGGCTCGTCGAGCGGGCGCGGCTCGACGGGGTGCGGGTCTCTATCACGCTCTCCGCCGCCTTCGGAGACCCCTTCGAGGGACGCGTGGAACCGGGACACGTCCTGAGCATCGCCGAGCGCGTCGCCCAAGACCAGCCTGATGAGATAGTGCTGGCCGATACCATAGGGGTTGGGGTCCCGACGCAGGTGCGCGAGCTCGTAGAGGGCGTATCGGAGTTCGGGGTTACGGTCGGGTGCCACTTCCACGACACCCGCAACACCGGGATGGCGAACGTGGTAGCCGCGGTCGAGCGTGGGGCTACGGTGCTCGACGCGTCGGTAGGGGGCACGGGGGGATGCCCTTTCGCGCCGCAAGCGACTGGGAACATCGCGACGGAGGACCTCGTGTACCTGCTGCACGGCATGGGCTACGAGACGGGGATAGACCTCGAAGCCATGATAGAGGTGGCCGCCTGGATGGCCGGGCAGCTCGGCAAAGAGCTTCCCGGCCAGGTCTACAAGGCTGGCAGCTTCGAGCCGGTCGCCGGATAAACAGGGGAAAGGCAACAAGGAGGAGCTTTGGCTTACAACGTGGCGGTGGATGTCGGGGGCACGTTTACGGACGTGCTGGTCTTCGACGAGGAGAGCGGGGAG
>JADDPU010000089.1 GCA_016781725.1 Rubrobacter sp.
CGCACCACCGGCGGCCACACCTGCCGCGGCGTCTACCAGTACCGCGACGAAGCTTTAGGCGACGGCCCCCCCGCCGGCGTCACCCCCGAGATGGTGAGCATCGGCAAGAAGCCGAAGAAGTAGGATTGCCGCCACCTTCGGACCGCGATCTGTACGGGCGACTGCGCAATGTCGTAGGGCGTGGCGAGTCTCGTCGGGGCGGCGCTGACGCGATGAGGGTCGAGGTTCTCCCCGGCATCGAGAGGGTGGACGGGCCGGCATGGCGCGCGCTGGAGCCGCCGGATTTCCCGTTCTTCGACCTCGAGTTCCTCTGGGCGCTCGAGCGCTCGAAGAGTATCGGCAGGGCTAGCGGATGGTCGCCGGTCTACCTGGTCTGTACGGACGGGGGACGTCTTCTCGGCGCGCTCTGCCTCTACCTGAAGACCGACAGCTACGGCGAGTACGTCTTCGACTGGGCCTGGGCGCGGGCGTACGAGCAGCACGGGCTCCCTTACTACCCGAAGCTCGTCGCCGCCGTGCCCTTCACGCCGGCCACGGGCCCGAAGCTGCTCGTGCGGCCCGACGTGGGCGAGGCCGAGAGGGTGAAGGTAACCCGCGCCCTGCTCGACGCGGCCAGGAGGCTCGGTGACCGGAGCGGCGTCAGCTCGTCGCACGCGCTCTTTCTTACCGAAGGGGAGCGCGACGAGTTCGCCGGGCGCGGGTTCGCGGTGCGCCACTCGCTGCAGTTTCACTGGCGCAACCGCGGCTACGGGGCGTTCTCGGACTACCTGGGCGCCCTCGAAAGCAAGCGCCGCCGCCAGGTCGCCCGCGAGCGCCGCCAGCTCGGGAGCGAGGGGCTCGATATCGAGCGCCTCACGGGAGAGGCTCTAGTCCCCGAACACGCAAGGATCATGTACCGGCTCTACCTCGCCACGTACGACAGGAAGTGGGGCTTCCCTTACCTGACCGAGGCCTTCTTCGAGGAGGTCTTCCGGACGATGCGCGACCGGGTGCTGCTCGTCCTCGCCCGCGACGGGTTGACGCGCCGTCCCGTGGCGGCCGCCCTCAACTTTTTCAAGGGCCAGGCACTCTTCGGCCGCTACTGGGGCGCCGCGGAGACGCGGCGGAACCTGCACTTCGAGCTCTGCTACTACCAGGCCATAGAGTTCGCGATCGAGCGTGGCATGGAGCTCTTCGAGGCCGGCGCGCAGGGCGAGCACAAGCTCGCGCGCGGCTTTCTGCCAACCCTGACCTACAGCGCGCACGAGATCCGGCACCCCGGGTTCAGGCACGCGATCGAGCAGTACATCGAGGAGGAGAAGGAGGTGCTCGCCGGAACGCTGGCGGCGTACGCCAGCCACGATCCCTACAAGAAGGTGACCTGACCGGCGACTAGCTTAGCGGGTAGTGGTAGTGCTTGAGCAGCGGCAGCGTCAGCGCGGTGACGAGGGCCCTGTCGCGGGGTTTCATCCGCTTCTGCCACTCGCTGTCCTGGCGCAGCTCGACGGCGCCGGTGTCGAAGCGGTTGGGGTTGCCGGAGACCGTGTGGCTCACGCCGAGCTTGACCTCCCGGTCGCTGGCCAGGGGGAGCTCGGCGTCCCTCTCGTCGAGTAGCCCGAGGATGTCGTTGAAGCTTCCGCGAGGGTCGGCGACGAAGTCCTCGTAGCGGACCCTCAGGTACTTTCCGCGCGAGCGGCGCCAGAGGGCTTCTGCCGAGGCGTTCCAGGAGTCCCACATCGCTGAGCTCTTGGTTGGAGAGAAGCGGACCATGAACTCCCGCTCCTCGCTGTCGGGCTGGGGCTTCTTCTTCAGCCAGGAGTAGGCGGCGGCCCTCGGGTCCCTGACCAGGTGCAGCACGCGGAAGTCCACGCCGGGGACCAGCCCCATCGCGTACCCGTGGGCCGGCTCCTTGGAGGAGTCCACGATCACGCGGCTGCCCGTTACGGACCCGATGGCCCTGTAGAGCCGGCCGTAGTTGTCGAGGAACTTTGCCAGCCTCTCCCTGAGGACGCGCTCGCCCCGTGGGGAGAGCATCAGGGGGATGTGGCGGGTGCGCGTCCCCGAGTGCGCGAGGCGCATCATCTCCCTGGGGTCTACCTTGTCCATGCCGCCGAAGGCCTCGTCCATCACCTCGGTCCACACCGGGCACTCGTGAAAGGGCCTCCCGCAGCCGCAAAGTCGGTTCTCGAGGACGTTGTGGCGCCAGATAAAGTTCAGCTCGCCGCCAGAGAAAAAGCCCTCGATCTGGCCTAAAGAGTTCGAGAGGATCGTGCTCCCGCTCCGCCCGAGCCCGACCACGTAGAGCACCTTCATCGGGCCGACCTACCCAATGCTCTTCCCCCGAGGCGGCGGGCCCGTCGCAGGGAGCGCAGAGCCACGTCCTTGAAGGCGCCGAGGAACTCCCTGTCCGTCTCGTTCAGGCCGAAGAGCAGGAGCAGGGCGAGGAACGAGATCCCGAAGACCGCCGTCACGGCTGCGACCGTGAAGAGCAGGCCCAGGGGGAGGAAGACCTTCACGGCGTAGGCCAGGGCCGCGCCGAGGAGGCCTGCCGCGAGCGGCTTCCAGAAGAGGAGGTTGTAGGGCCAGTAGCCCAGGCGGC
>JADDPU010000522.1 GCA_016781725.1 Rubrobacter sp.
GCCGGAACTGCTCGGCCGAGAGGTTGACGCTCATCGCGAGCGGCGGACCCTAGAGAGGTTCGAGGTGCTCCCTTGCTACTTGCGTCCGTCCTTCTCTATCTCCTCGAAGAGGGCGTCGAAGATCTCGTCGCGACCTACCTTGCGAAGCGGCTCGCCCTTGGAGAAGATAACGCCGTCGTCCTTGCCGCCCGCGACCCCGTAATCGGCGTCGCGAGCCTCACCGGGGCCATTCACGATGCAGCCCATGACGGCTACCGTGAAGTGGTCCTCGAAGTGCTTGAGCCTGTCCTCGACCCTGGAGGCCATCCCGATCACGTCGAAGCCCAAAGTCCGGGCGCAGCTCGGGCAGGCGATCACGTTCGGGCCCCGGTGGCGCAGGTCGAGGGAGGAGAGGATGGCGTAGGCCACCGGTATCTCCTCGACCGGGTCCTCGGCGAGCGAGATGCGGATGGTGTCGCCGATGCCGTAGGGCAAGAGCTGCCCGAGCGCCGCCGCGCTCTTTATGGAGCCCGTCAGCTTCGTCCCTGCCTCGGTGACGCCGAGGTGCAGCGGCGCGTCCGAGTGCTCGCGGAACTTTCTGTTGGCCTCGACCATCTCGGGGACGTGGCTGGCCTTGAGGGAGACCTTGAAGTTGAAAAAGTCCATCTCCTCGGCGATCTCGACCTTGTGCAGCGCGCTCGCCACGAGCGCCTCGGCCTTCGGTAGATCCCAGAAGCGCTTCTCCACGGAGCCTGAGTTGACCCCGATGCGCATGGCGACCCCCGTCTCCTGGCACTTCTCGATGACCTGCCGGTAACGGTCGTCGCTGCCGACGTTGCCGGGGTTGATGCGGACGCAGGCCGCGCCTGCGTCGGCGGCGCCGAGGGCCATCCTGTAGTCGAAGTGGATGTCGGCGATCAGGGGCACCGGCGAGCGCCAAACGACCTCCCTGAAGCCTTTCAGTGCCTTCGAGCCGTTGACGGAGACGCGCACGAGGTCGGCGCCGGCGGCCTTCAGGTCGTAGACCTGCTGGACCGTGGCCTCGACGTCGTAGGTCATGGTGTTGGTCATGGACTGGACGGCGACCTGGGCGCCGCCGCCTATGGGGACGCCGCCGACCTTGATCTGGCGGCTCGTGATCGGGCGCTCCTTTAGTGCTGCCTCTGTCATCTCACTCCCATGCTTGCCTGTCTCACCTATCTTATTCCGGGATGAAGGGCTGTCCAGTGAAGATTTTACTCAAGTCCGCGTACGTAGCGAACAGAAAGAGCGCCAAGACTAGCACGATCCCAACCGCAGCGATCTTGCCCATCGTCTGCTCGCTGACGGGACGCCCGATCAGCTTCTCCGCCGCGATGAAGAAGAGGTGCCCGCCGTCGAGCGGCAGTATCGGCAGGAGGTTGAAGATGGCGAGGTTCAAACTGATGAGCGCCAGCAGCGGCAGGAAGAAACCCTGATTTACGGCAGTGCTCCCGACCGAGGCGATCCCCACGGGTCCCGTGACGTTGTCGTAGAACTTCTCCTGGCCCGTGACGAGCTGCCCGACGAAGGCCCCGAGCCGGACCGTGATCTCGACGCACCGCCGGACCGCGAGCCCAACCGACTCTAAGGGCCCGTAGGTAGTCTTCTCTATCTCGGGCCTGACGCCCACAAGAGCGCGCCCCGGGTTCTGCCAGTCGGCCCCAAGCTCCCCGGTGAAGGTCCTCTCGCCGCCGTCACGCAAGACTGTGACGCTCACCTTCTCCCCCGGCTCCCGCCCCCTCATCTCCCGCTCGAATCCCTCCCAGGTCCCGAACCTCTCGCCGCCGATACCGACGATCCTGTCGCCGCTCTTTATCCCGACTTCATCCGCCATCGAGCTCGGCTCCACCGCCTCGACCACCGGCTTGATGTCCGTCACGACACCCTGGAACATGTAGACGCCAGCCAGGATGGCGACCGCCGCGAGGATGTTGGCCGCAGGACCGGCGAAGATGATCAAAGCCCGCCTCCACGGCGCCTTCGCCGGATACGTGTCGGGTCCCTCCTCCCCATCCCCCATGCCGGCCATCTTCGCAAAACCACCAAGTAGTATTATGCGGAAAGAATAGACTGTAGCGCCGATCTTCCGTTTTACGAGGGGCGGGCCGAAGCCGACGCCGAACTCGGGGACCCTGACGCCCAAGGCTTTGGCAGTGAGCATGTGGCCCAGCTCGTGGATGACTATGAGCAGGATCAGGCCCAGGAGGGCGACGAGGACGGTCACCGGGCGTCTCCTCTCGTGCGCCTCTCGGCCTCTTGGCGGGACCAGGAGTCGACGGCGGTTATGGCTTGCACGCTGTGCATCTTGCCGAACTCTGGCAAGGCTTCGAGTACCTCCTCTATCGCGTCGGCTATCCGAAGGAATGTTACCCGGCCGTCAAGGAAGGCTTCGACCGCCACCTCGTTGGCCGCGTTGAGGGCGACGGGGTAGGGGCCGCCGGCCCGGCCGGCCTCGACCGCGAGGGGTAGGCACCGGAAAACGTCGTCTCGGGGCTCCTCGAAGGTCCAGCTCACGCCGTCGAAGGGCACAGCGCTGGCGCCGACGTCGACCCTTTCGGGGTAGAGGAGGCCGTAGGCTATGGGGAGCCTCATGTCAGGCAGGGCTGCGTGCAGCACTACCGAGCCGTCCGCAAAGAGCGCGCCGCCGTGCACCACCGACTGGCGGTGGACTACCACCCGCACCTCCTCGTAGGGCACGCCGAAGAGGTGGTGGGCCTCGATGACCTCGAGGCCCTTATTCATCATCGTCGCGCTGTCTATGGTGATCTTGCGCCCCATCCGCCAGGTCGGGTGCTCGAGCGCGCGCTCGGGTCCTACATCCAGAAGCTGGGACTTCTCGAAGGAGAAAAACGGTCCCCCAGAGGCGGTCAGCAAGACGCCGCCGACCTCCTCTGCGGCCCTCCCCTCCAGGCACTGGAAGATCGCCGAGTGCTCCGAGTCGACCGGGATCAGGCGGTTCTCCCCGGCGAGGTCCATCACCCAGTCGCCGCCGGCGACCAGGGACTCCTTGTTCGCGAGGGCAACGCGGTTATTGGCCCTAAGCGCCCCTACGGTGGCGGCGAGACCGGCGAAGCCGACGATGCCGTTCAGGACTACGTCGGCGGGCTCGGCGGCGAGTTGGCTGGCGGAGCCGGGACCGGCGAGCACCTCGGCAGCCACCTCTGAGAGCGGGCCGGCGTCCCGGGACTCGAGGGCGACGTAGGCCGGCTCGAACTCGGTGGCCTGGCTGGCGAGCAGGTCGGCGTCGCGTCCCGCGGAGAGGCCGACGAGCTCGAAGCGGTCGGGGTGGGCGCGGACTACATCGAGGGCCTGACGACCTATGCTGCCGGTCGAGCCCAGGATGGTAAGGCGGCGTCTCATACGAGTAACGAGATGTAGTATACCGCGGGGGCCGTAAAGAGCAGGCTGTCGATGCGGTCGAGGACGCCGCCGTGGCCGGGCAAAAAGTTCCCGAGGTCCTTTACGGCGAGGATGCGCTTGAGGGTGGACTCGAAGAGATCTCCGCCCTGGCTGAAGAGAGAGACGCCGGCCCCGATGAGGAGGGCTTCGGCCAGGGTGAAGTCGAGCAGCCGGTAGGCGAGGGGCGCTACTACGAGGACTGTCAGCAGAAGGCCACCCAGGCTTCCCTCGACGGTCTTTTTCGGGCTGAGGTTGGGGAAGAGCAGGTGCCGGCCGAAGAAGCGCCCGGCGAAGTACGCGCCGGAGTCCGAGATCCAGGGCCCAACCACCGCTATGAGGATGAGCACGACGCCGGGGATGGACCTTGGGAAGAGGCCGAGGTGGGCGAGCGGGGCACCGACCCAGAGCGCCATCAGCAGAACCGCAAGCACGGCCCTCAAGGTCCGGGTCTCGGGTTTACCCCCGAGCCAGAAGAGCGCCCAGGGCAGGCTCGCCAGCGCGCCGGCGAGGATACCGGCACGCTCGAAGGGTATGGCGAGGAGCACGGGGAGCGAGCCGGCACCGAGGGCCGCGACGAACGGCAGCGGCTCCAGGGCCCGCGAGAGCTCGTAGGCGGCGCCCGCTATGAGGAGGAGGACCAGGGTGAGGATGGCGCCCTCGCCGAGGGCTATGCCCGCGAGCGCGATCGGCGCCAAGACCAGCGCGGTAACCGCCCGCCGCCGGAGCACGGTGCTCCCTAGACGCCGCCCCGGCGTCTCGACCGGGACGCGTAGGACTCGAGGGCGTGCACGAACTCCTCGGCTGAGAAGTCCGGCCACAGCGTCTCGGTCACGTAGAACTCGGCGTAGGCTATCTGCCACAGGAGAAAGTTGGAGACGCGCAGCTCGCCGCTAGTCCGGATCACCAGGTCCACCTCGGGCACCTCGGGCGCGTAGAGGTAACTGGCGAAGGTCGCCTCGTCCACCTCCTCGGGCGCCAGGCCGTCAGCGGCTATGCGTCTGGCGGCGTCCACGATCTCGGAGCGCCCCCCGTAGTTGAGCGCGATGTAGACGTCGAGACGGTCGTTGGCGGCGGTGCGCTCCTCGGCCTCGGTGAGGGCTTCGAGCACCGAGGCCGGCAGGCCCTCCCGGCGGCCAAGAAAGCGCAGCCTGGCCCCGCGCTCGTTCAACTCGGGCACCTTCTCGCGGGCGGTCTCGAGAAAGAGCTTCATGAGGGTGCTCACCTCTTGCTCGGGGCGGGCCCAGTTCTCAGTGGAGAAAGCGTAGAGGGTAAGCGTCTCCACACCGGCCTCGCCCGCGGTCTCGAGCAGCGGGGTGAGCACGCCGATGCCGGCGCGGTGCCCGGCCGCGCGCGGGAGCCAGCGGCGCTGGGCCCAGCGGCCGTTGCCGTCCATTATCACGGCGACGTGGCGCGGGGTGCGCTCCGGGTCGAGGCGGCTGGCGAGGCGCGGCTCGGTGGAGTCTGCGGGGGGACGTCTCTGGACGGGTTCCAGCAGTTAGACCTCCGAGAGCTCAGCTTCCTTGTCCGAGAGGGCAGCGTCGACCCGCTCCACGTAGCGGTTAGTCAACGCTTGCAGCTCGGCCTCGGCCCGGCGCTCGTCGTCCTCGGAGATCTCGCCCTCCCTACGGAGCTCGTGAAGATCTCGCATCTCGTCGCGGCGGACGTTCCTGACAGAGACCCGCCCCTCCTCGGCCATGCCCCTCGCCATCCTGATAAGCTCCCTGCGCCGCTCCTCGGTTAGCTCGGGTATGGGCAGGCGTATGATCTTGCCGTCGTTTTGCGGGTTGAGCCCGATGTTCGCGTCCCTTATGGCGCGCTCGATCTCCTTTGCGGAGTTGGGGTCGAAGGGGGTGACGGTCAGAAGCCGCGCCTCGGGCACGCCGATGTTGGCGACGCTCCTCAAGGGCATCTTCGAGCCGTAGAGCGCGACCTCGACCCTGTCGAGCAGGGAAGGATTCGCCCGGCCCGTGCGGATGGTGGCGAAGTTGCTCTTCACTGACTCCACGGCCCCGCCCATCCGGCGCTCGGCCGCCGAAAGATCTATAACATCCGACATCTCAACCTCCTCCGGCCCCGTCCGCGGCGCCCCACACCAGGGACCCCACGCGCTCTCCTTGCAAAATGTGACGCAAGTTGCCCTCTTTGAGTATATCGAAAACGACTATCGGCAGGTTCTCCCCGCTGCACAGGGTAGCCGCCGTGTGGTCCATGACAGCGAGGTTGTTGGAGAGCAGGTCCATGTAGTTGAGCCGCGGCAGGTGAACCGCGTCGGGGTGGCGCCTCGGGTCCTTGTCGTAGACGCCGTCGACCCGGTTTTTGGCCATCAGCAGGGCGTCGGCGTTTATCTCGAGCGCCCGCAGGGCCGCGCCCGTGTCGGTAGTAAAGAAGGGGTTGCCGGTACCCGAGGCGAAGATCACTACCCTGCCCTTCTCGAGGTGCCTGATGGCGCGCCGGCGGATGTAGGGCTCGGCTACCTCCTGGATCTCGATGGCCGACTGAACCCTGGTCGGTATGCCGCGCCCCTCTAGGGCAGCCTGCAGCGCCATTGCGTTTATGACGGTGCCTAGCATGGCCATGTAGTCGGCCGTGGCCCCCTCTATGCCGAGCTCGTCGGCTACGTGGGACCCGCGGAAGATGTTCCCGCCGCCGACCACCACCGCCAACTCGGCCCCGGTCTCGACCGCCTCCAAGACCCCGCTCGCCGTGGAGTCGAGGCTCGCCGGGTCGATGCCGTAGCCGCCCTCCCCGGCGAGGCTCTCGCCCGAGAGCTTGAGGACGACGCGCTTTACGGGGCCGAGCTCCGAGAGCCCGGCCCCGTCGATGATCTTGCCCCTAGTACCGTCCGACTCGTCCACGGTGTCGCCTTCTTAGAGCTCGTAGTGGACGAAGCGCCGGACCACTACGTTCTCGCCGACCTTCTGGATCGTGTCCTGCAACAGGTCCCCGACCGTCTTGTCCGTGTCCTTGACGAAGGGTTGGGTTAGGAGCGCCTGCTCGGAGATCCACTTCCTCATGCGGCCCTCGGTTATCTGCTTGGAGATGTTCTCGGGCTTGCCCATCTCGGCTACCTGCTTCTCGATCACAGCCCGCTCCTCCTCAACGGCCCCGGCCGGGAGATCCTCCGGCGCGACGCACAGCGGCCGCATCGAGGCGACGTGCAGCGCGACGTCCCGGACGAACTCCTTGAACTCGGGCGTGCGGGCTACGAAGTCCGTCTCGCAGTTGACCTCGACGAGCACCCCGACCCGCCCGTTGAAGTGGACGTAGGCGTCGATGAGGCCCTCGGTGGCCGCCCGCGAGCTCTTCTTCGCCGCGATCGCCTGGCCCCGCTCCCTAAGGACCTTCCTCGCTCCCTCGACGTCGCCGCCGGACTCATCGAGCGCCCGCTTGACGTCCATCATGCCCGCGGCGGTCTCCTCGCGGAGCTGTTTTATCTTCTCTATCGTGCTAGCCAATGTTCGTGTTTCTCCCTTACTCCTGGTTCTCTCCATCGTCCGAAGCCCCATCGTCAGGGCCCGGTTGGTCGGCCTCGGGCGCCGCGGCGGCCTCCGGTTCGGCGGCCTCGGCGTCGTCAGGCTCCGTCGAAGCCTCGGGCTGGACGGAATCCGTGGCCTCCGTCGCGGCCTCCTCCGGCTCTTCGGGGGTCTCCGCTACCGCCTGGGTAGGGGCCTCTTCGGCCGCCGCTTGCGGGCGTCCGTTGGTCTCCTGCGCGTCGGTGGAGCTCTGCGCCTCCTCGACCGCCGGCGGCAGCGGCCGGTCTTCGGGCGACGCCTCCTCGCCGCGGCCCTCGACAATCGCGTCGGCGACGAGCCTGGAGATCAAGTTGATCGCGCGTATCGCGTCGTCGTTGCCCGGGATAACGTAGTCGATGACCTCGGGGTCGCAGTTGGTGTCCGTGAGGGCGAGCACGGGGATCTTGAGCCGGTTGGCCTCCTTGACCAGGAGCTCCTCGCGCTTGGGGTCTATCACGAAGACCGCACCAGGCAGGCGGTCCATCTCGGTAATGCCGGCGAAGTTGCGCCTGAGCTTCTGGTACTCCCTCTGCAAGGCGAACCAGTCCTTCCCGGAGCGGGCCTCCTCCGGCGTCTCCTCGACCCTCGCCGCCAGCTCCTTGTAGTACTGGATGCGCGGCAGGATCGTCTGGAAGTTGGTGAGCATGCCGCCGATGTAGCGCTCCGCTATGAAAGGCTGTCCGCTCCTTATGGCCTGCTCGGCGAGCGGGATCTGGGCCTGCTTTTTGGTCCCGACGAAGAGGACCTCGCGGTTGGCCTCGGCCACGCCCCGCACGAAGTCCAGCGCCCGGTTCAGCAGCGTTAGCGTCTGATCGAGGTCTATGATGTGGACCCCCGCTCGCTGGGCGAAGATGTAGCGCTTCATCTTGGGGTTCCAGCGCTTGGCCTGATGACCGAAGTGGACCCCGGCCTCGAGCAACTCCCGTATTCCTACGCGCTCGGCTGTGCTCTGCAAGATCTTTACCTCTCTCTCGTTTAGGTGGTTGATCCTCCGCCCGCGCCTCGCAACCCGCCCCTTACCTCAGGGCGGACCACCACCCGGGTCTTCAAAAGACCCTACGGCGGGCGTGTGTCTTAGACAGACAAAAGACGCTGACTTGAACTCGGGGTGCGACGCGACCTCTTATCTGAACCCTCCAGATGTTAGCACAACGGGGTTCATGCTTCTAGAAGGCGAGAAGGTGTCCTACGCCCTCTCGGAGAGAGAGGCGTCCTCGGCGAGAGCCTGGCGCAGGCGCAGCAACGCCCGCCGCAGTATCTGCGAGATGCGGCCCTCTGTGAGGTCGAGGGCGCAGCCGATCTCGCGCAACGTGAGACCCTCGTAGTAGTAGAACGTCGTAACCACCCGCTCCTGCTCGCCGAGGTTCCCTATGGCCCGAGCCAGCCGCGCGCGAACCTCGGCAGCCTCCGCGGCCGACGCGGGGTCGGTCGCCGAGCCGTCGGCCACCAGGTCGTGCATCTCGCGTCCAGGCCCCCGCTCGCACTCCTGCCTCGTCTCGAGGGACCCCACCTGCGCCCGCGCAAACCTGTCAAGGAGCGCGCGATGCTTCCCGAACTCGACCCCGAGGCGCCGCGCCACCTCCAGCTCCGTCGGGGCGCGGCCTAGCGTCTGCGCGAGCTCGGCCCTGGCCTGCTCGGTCTCACGCATCCGCACGCGAGCCCGCCGGGGCAGCGGGTCCACCTTTCTGAGCTCGTCGAGGATGGACCACCGGATCTTGGAGATAGCATAAGACTCGAACTTGGTGCGGCGCCCCGGATCGTAGGTCTCGACGGCGTCGAGGAGCCCGAAGAGCCCCCACGAGACCACGTCCTCCTGGTCGAGCGGACCTGCCATGCGCGAGGAGATCCCGGCCGCCACGTACCTGACCAGCGGGGAGTAGTTCACGACCAGCCGGTCCCGCAGCCCCCTGGCCTCCCGCTCCACTACTAATCTGTCCGTCCCCTCCCTCGCCTCGCCGTGCAGCGAGGCCCGAACCTCCAGGTAGCGCGACCAGAGCCCGCCGATCGTGCACCGCGTCAATGGCCCACCCCCCTGCGCCTCGCGTAGGCGCCGACCGCGTCGCGGGTCACGAAGCCCTTGAGCTCGAGCATGGCCAGGGCGGAGAGCACGCCGCGCAACTCGATCCCGGCGCGTCTCGCCACCACGTCTACCCTCGTGGCCTCGAACCCGACACCCGAGAGCACGGCCTCCTCCGCCGCCGGTAACCCGACGGGCTGCGGCGGGACGTCGGGCGAGTCGTGCTCCGCCGCCCCGC
>JADDPU010000375.1:0-3770 GCA_016781725.1 Rubrobacter sp.
TAAGTCTCCGAACGGTCCCCGGCTCGCCTCGCTCAGGAAGCCGCGGTCTACCATGTGATCGAAGAGGGCGAGCAGCGGGTCGTAGTAGCCGGCTACGTTGAGGAGGCCCCGCCCCCTCGTAGGCGGGGTCGGCGCCAGATCTCGAGCCGCAGAAGACGCAGAGGCTCTGCACGGCCGCTAGAACCGCTGGACGATGGCGACCCCGATGACGATCAGGACGGCGCCGCCGATGCGGGTAAGGCTCGCCGGCTGCACCGGCACCCCGAGCAGGCCGAAGTGGTCTATGGCGATGGAGCCTATAACCTGCCCTGTCAGGAACAGACCCACGGTGGTGGCGGCGCCGAGGCGGGGGGTTAGGACTATCGAGGCACACACGAAAAAGGCGCCGAGCAGCCCCCCGGTCCACATCCACCACGGGGCGCTCGCGATAGGCCCTAGCTCGGGCACGGAGCGGCGCACGAGAGCGGTGGTCGCGAAGAGGACCACGGTCCCTACCAGAAACGAGAGCGCCGCCGCGAGCACGGGCCCGCCCACGACCTGGCGCAGCTGGGTGTTGATGGCGAACTGCGTGGGCGCGGCCATCCCGGCCGCCAGCGCGACCGGGAGCAGCAGGAGCCAACCCATCCTCGACACCCTTCTCTAGCGCGGCTCGTAGACGTCGAAGAGGATCGGCTCGATACCGTCCTCCCCGACGCCGGAGCGGTACTGGACGTAGCGGGCGCGCTGGAGGTAGGCCAGGGCCGTCTTCACGCGGCCTTCGAGGGCCGGTATCTCCTGCTCTAGGTCCCCGAGCTTTGCGGAGTCGAGCACCACATCCTCCTCGTCGTTGTCCTGCCAGATCTCCCACAGCCTCAACCAGAGCGACTCCGTCTCCGGGGAGAGCGGTTCTCGTTCCATCCTCTACCTGCTTTCCTTATGCTTGCGGAGCTCGAACACGACGTGCGCCAGCTCCGGTACTAAGAGCTTCTCCATCGCGAGCCTGACGGCGTTGCGCGAGCCCGGCAGGCTCGCCACGAACTTGGTCCCGACCGCGCCGGCGACCGCGCGGCTCATGATGGCGGCCGCCCCTATCTCCTCGTAGGAGAGCATCCGGAAGATCTCGCCGAAGCCGTCGAGCCTTTTCTCGATCATGCGGTCGACCACCTCGTAGGTGGTGTCGCGCGCCGAGATGCCGGTCCCCCCGCTGGTGACGACGGCATCGACGTCGCCGCGGGCGAGCGCGTCCAGGAGCGCCATCCTGATGAGGACGGCGTCGTCGCGCACGATGGTCCTGTCGACTACCTCGTGGCCAGCCCCCTCGAGCGACTCCTGCACGGTATCGCCGCCGGTGTCGGTCTCGGGGGTGCGGGTATCGCTTATGGTCAGGACGGCGACCCTGACCTTCTCGGGGGCCGACTCCCGGTGCTGCTCGACGCTCTCGCTCAAAGCAGGCCTCCTCCACCCAGGAACGGGTTGCTAGCCCGCTCGTCGCCGATCGTCGTCGCAGGGCCGTGTCCCGGGTAGACGATGGTGTCGTCGGGGAGCGTGAGCAGCCGCTCCTCGATGCTCTTCATCAGGACCTCCATGCTCCCGCCCCCCAGGTCCACCCTTCCCACGCTCCCCGCGAACAGCGCGTCCCCCGAGAGGACGACCCCCTCGCCCTCCACGTAGAAAGCCAGGTGGCCCGGGGCGTGGCCAGGCGTGTAAAGCGAGCGCAGCCTCAAGTTCCCTACCTCGAGCACCTCCTCGTCCTCGACGTGCCGGTCGACGGCGGGTACCCTGCCGAACCTGAGACCCATCATCACGGCCTGAGTCGGGAGTTGGGCCAGCATCGTTTCGGCCTCGGCGTGCATCAAGACCGGGCACGCGTACTCGTCCACCAGGGCGGCCACGGCCCCTACGTGGTCGATGTGGGCGTGGGTCACGATGATCGAGGCGACCTCGAGCCCTGTCTGCTCGACGGCGAGCGCGATGCGCGCTGCCTCGTCGCCCGGGTCGATGACGGCGCCAAGGCCCGAGTCTTCGTCCCCGAGGATGTAGCAGTTCTCCTGGAAAGGCCCGACGGTCAGGCGCTCGAGGATCACGAGGCTCTCCCCAGGAGGAACTCGACGAGCAGCCGGGCGGGGACGCCGGTCGCCCCTTTCGGGGTGTAGGCGTTGCCCTTCTTGCCGTAGGCCGTCCCCGCTATGTCCAGGTGCGCCCACGGGTAGTCGGCGAACTCCTTGAGGAAAGCGCCGGCCGTAAGCGCCCCTCCGCCGCGCCCGCCGGAGTTCTTTATGTCGGCCGTGTCGCCCTTGATCTGCTCGGTGTACTCCCGGAAGAGCGGGAGCGGCCAGGCCCGCTCCCCGGTCGCCTCGCCGGCGGCCCGCACCTCGGCTATCAGGTCCTCGTCGTTGCCCATGAGACCCGAGGCGTGGTTGCCGAGGGCGACGACGCAGGCGCCGGTGAGGGTGGCGCAGTCGACTACCGCCGCGGGCTCGTACCGGCGGGCGTAGGAGAGGGCGTCGGCCAGGATGAGCCTACCCTCCGCGTCGGTGGTGAGGATCTCGACGGTCTTGCCCGAGTGCATCGTGAGGACGTCGCCAGGCTTGAAGGCGTCCCCGCCCGGTAGGTTCTCTGTTGCGGGCACGAGTGCTACGACGTTGAGGCCGAGATCCAGGGCCCCAACCGCCTCCATCGCGCCCAACACCGCAGCCCCGCCGCTCATGTCGAACTTCATGTCCTCCATGCCGCTCGAGGGCTTTATAGAGATGCCCCCGGAGTCGAAGGTCACTGCCTTGCCGACGATGACGATCGGGGCCGCGTCCCCGCCCTTCCTGTGCTCGAGCACTATGAACCGCGGCTCGTTGAGGGCAGACCGGCCGACGGTGGCAAGCCCGGTGAGCCCCTCCTCCTCGATGCCGGCCCGGTCGAGCACCGTCGCCTCCATGCCGTACCTGCCGGCGATCTCCCGCGCCCTCTCCGCCAGATACTCGGGGGTGGCTGTGTTGGAGGGCTCGTTGGCGAGGTCCCTGGCGAGCAGGCTTCCGGCGGCGACCTTCGCGCCGGCGCCGGCGCCCGCGGAGGCTGCCTCTTGGTCGCCGGACCCGCCGATGACGAGGTCGAAGCCCTCTAGCTCCCGATCTTCCTCGGCGTTCGCCTCGGCAGGGTCCGCCCGCCCGCCGGTCTTGTAGCGGGTGAAGCGGTAGAGCCCGAGGGCCGCGCCCTCGGCGGCAGCCCGGGCCGAGCCCTCGGCGCTCACGCCCTCGAGGTCGGGTAGCGAGAACGCGGCCTCGTTCGCCCCGAGGGACCTGGCCCTCTTGGCGACGGTGGCGGCAGTCCGGCGCAGCTTCTCGGCAGTGAAAGAGGAGCGCTCCCCGAGCCCGACGAGCAGCAGCCGCGGGGCGGCGAGCGCTCGGCCGGGGTAGAGCAGGGCCGTCTGTCCCGACTTGCCCGAGAAGTCGCCGCCGGTGAGGGCCGGCTCCGCAGCGGTGCCGAGGCCCTCAGGTGGGGCCTCGTCCTTGTAGAGCCCTACCGCGAGCAGATCGGCGGACACCTCATTCAACGCGGTCTTTCGCACACCGATCCGG
Source organism: Rubrobacter sp. (assembly GCA_016781725.1). Taxonomy (GTDB): domain Bacteria; phylum Actinomycetota; class Rubrobacteria; order Rubrobacterales; family Rubrobacteraceae; genus Rubrobacter_D. The sequence goes on from JADDPU010000375.1 coordinate 3,549, forward strand.
ACCAAAAGGGACCACCCCCCGCTGTAGAGAACGACACGGCTTGCCCTACGCCGGCCCGGATTATACGGTAAAGAGGCGTTGAGACTCTCCGTGATCATCCCGACCCTCAACGAGGAGGCCTCCATCGGAGCCCTCCTCCGACGGCTCTCCGAGACCCCCGGTCTGTACGAGGTCATAGTCGCCGACGGCGGCTCAAGCGACGCCACCCCGGATCTCGTCCGA
>JADDPU010000375.1:3878-28144 GCA_016781725.1 Rubrobacter sp.
TAGTCGCCGACGGCGGCTCAAGCGACGCCACCCCGGATCTCGTCCGACCCGGCACCGACGCCCTAACCCTGCCCCCCAAGCCATCCTCCATGCCGCCAACGCCCTGACCACCCACAATATATCTATAATACCTAATAGAGATGGAGGCTACGTCTTGCTTGGGCTTGGGGGGCTGCCCGGGGCGGTTTTCTCTGGGGTAGAGTGGTTGACTCCGGCGGTTCGTTCGCAGACGGTGGCGCGGGCGATCGAGGGCGGGTTATCCGTGTACGAGGGAGGGGTCTGGTAGGACGTCGACGAGCCGGAGGATTTGCTGCGCCTCGAGGAGGACCTCGGGGTGCGGCCGGAGCTCGCCCCCCGCACCGCGGAGGTTCTGAAGGGTTTAGGTGTCCCTGGTAGGCCGAGAGAGAGCTAGGGTGTTATCTTGGGCCGCGTGAACCTGCGGCCTTACCTGGAGCTCGCCGTGCAGACCGCCTACGAGGCCGGGCGGTTGACGCTCGGACACTTCCGCACGGAGGCTGCGCGGCCTGAGTTCAAGCCGGACGGCACGCCCGTAACGGCCGCGGACAAAGAGGCCGAGAGGCTGATACGCGCCAGGATCCGGGCCCGCTATCCCGGCCACGCCGTCGTCGGGGAAGAGTATGGAGAAGGGGAGGGGACCGGCCGGGACCACCGCTGGATCGTCGATCCCATAGACGGCACGAAGGCGTTCGTGCGGGGGGTGCCTTTGTACGGCGTCCTGATCGGGCTCGAGATAGACGGGGCCTGCGAGGTGGGCGCCGCCTACTTTCCGGCCCTCGACGAGATGGTCTGCGCCGCTACCGGGGAGGGATGCTACTGCGACGGCCGGCGCGTACGGGTGGCGACCACCGAGAGGCTGGCCGACGCCGTCCTCTCGTTCACCGATGCCGCGAGCTTCGCGGAGCACGGCCGGAAGCGGGAGTGGGAGCGTCTGCTCGCCGCCGCGGGCGCGGGGCGCGGGTGGTCGGACGCCTACGGCCACGCCCTCGTCGCCACGGGCAGGGCAGAGCTCATGCTCGACCCCGTCGTGAACTACTGGGACTGCGGCCCGTTCCCGCCGATCCTGCGTGAAGCCGGCGGCTACTTCGGCGACTGGTCCGGCGATGAGACCATCTATGGTGGCGAGGCGATAAGCACCACGCAGAGGCTGCTCCCCGAGGTGCTCCAGCTCATTCGGGAAGACCGCCGGTAAGGCGCTGCAGGCCCTCCGCCACCGTCGAAGGGCAGACATCCTCCGGTTTGCCACCAGAGCACGAGAAAGGGCGCGGCGAAGGCCGCGCCCAAGACCTGACGGCTGATACCTGAAACCTACAAGACGGGGAGGTACTTCTGGATCTCGTAGGGCGTAACCTGGACCCGGTACTCCTCGAACTCTTCCCGCTTGAGCTGCAAGAGGCGGGTGTAGGTGTGCTCGCCGAGGGTCTTGTAGAGGAGCTCTGAGTTCTCGGCCTCCTTTATGGCCTCGCCGAGGTCGGCGGGGAGGGACTGTATCCCCATCTTCTCGCGCTCCTCGGCGGAGAGGTTATAGAGGTTGCGTTCCATAGGCTCGGAGAGCTCGTAGCCCTTCTCGATGCCCTCGAGGCCCGCGTGAAGCAGCGCGGCGAAGCACAGGTAGATGTTTGCCGCGGGGTCGGGGCAGCGCAGCTCTATGCGGGTAGCCTGCTCCTGGCCCGGGTGGTAGAGCGGGACACGCACCAGCGCCGAGCGGTTGCGGCGGCTCCAGGCGATGTAGACCGGCGCCTCGTAGCCGGGAACCAGCCTCTTGTACGAGTTCACGTACTGGGCGAAGATGATCGAGATCTCGCGCGCGTGCCGGAGCTGGCCCGCTATGAACGACCTCGCCGTGTCGGAGAGAAAATACTCGTTGTCCGCGTCGAAGAAGGCGTTGGAGCCGTTCGAGAAGAGGCTCTGATGGGTGTGCATCCCCGAGCCGTTCTCCGTCATGATCGGCTTTGGCATAAAGGTCGCGTAGACGCCGTGCTGGGTGGCGATCTCCTTGACCGTGGTCTTATAGGTCATCACCTTGTCGGCCATCGTCAGGGCGTCGTCGAAGCGCAGGTCGATCTCGTGCTGGGAGATGCCGACCTCGTGGTGGGAGTACTCGACCCTGATGCCCAGAGCCTGCAGCGCCTGGACCGTGTCGCGCCTGAGCGCCGTCGCCGCGTCGAGCGTGGTGAGGTCGAAGTAGCTACCGTAGTCCAGCGGCGTGATGGAGGTGGAGTCCCTGAAGTAGAAGAACTCGAGCTCAGGTCCGCAGTAGAAGTTGTCGAAGCCCATCTCGTTGGCCCGCTCGACCGCGCGCCTGAGGACGTGGCGCGGGTCGCCCACGTAGGGGTCGCCGTCAGGGGTCCTTACGTCGCAGATCATGCGCGCCGTGGGCGCCTCCTGCGGGCTCCACGGGATGACCTTGAAAGTCGAGGGGTCGGGCATGGCGATCATGTCCGACTCCTCGATGGCGTTGAAGCCGGTGATGGAAGACCCGTCGAAGCCCATCCCGCCGTTGAGGGCGTCCTCGAGCTCCTCGACCGTGATCGCGAAGCTCTTGAGCGTCCCTAGCACGTCCGTGAACCACAACCGGATGAACTGTACGTTGTTGTCCTGCGCCTGCTGCAACACGCCCTGCTTGTCGGCAGTCTCCAAGCTTACCTCCTCGAATCTCTGCTCTCTGTATCTTGCCCCCGGCCGGGGGCTTTCCGGCATCAACGGCTATGATAGGAAGCGAACACGTCGGTTGAAATGGCCCGGCGTACAAGCCAGGGGCCAGAGATCGGCCCGATTCTGGGCCGAATGTACAAAAGGAACCCCGACGAGACTACCGCTGGTGGGGCGGCGCCGGTGTTTGGCGGCCGCTCGGGTTAGAATCAACTGTACTACAAGCGAAGCCAGCGCCGCCACGGCTAAGATGCTAAGGGGGAGAGATGAGCGACAGACCGGAGGATCGTCCCGAAGACCGGCGGAGGACGGGTCCCCTCGGGGACGACGCCGAGGAGACCAGGCAGGTGCCGTCGGCGCAGAACGATCCCGAGGCCACGCGCCCGGTGCCGACCCAGCGGGAGCAGGCATCCTCGGAGACGCGGCGGATCCCGCAGCGCTCCTCCCACTCCGAGGACAAAGAGACGCGGGTGATCCGGACGCAGGGGACCTCCGACACGACAGGGGAGGCGAGGCCCTATCCGGCCGGCTACTTCGAGGCCGCCGAGGATCGCGAGGACCGGCTGCGAGACATGTACGGGGGGGTGGACTGGCTCGCGAGCTTCCTGGGGTTCGTCTTCACGCTGGTCGCCGCCGCGGTCTTCTCGCTCATCGCTGGCCTCGTGCTCGTGCCCTTGGGCTTCCCGCCGCAACTCGGTGGGGGTGAGATCGGGGCCGCCGTCATCACGGGCCTCGCCCTGCTTGGGCTTTTGATCTTCCTGGCCTTCTTCTTCGGCGGGTACGTGGCCGGTCGCCTGGCCCGCTTCGACGGCGGCCGCAACGGGGCGATGCTCCTCGTGTGGTGCTTTATAGCGGTCCTGGTCCTGGCCCTGGCCGCCGGGGTCTTTAGCGGGTTTTTGCCTCCAGGGCTCTCCGCGGGCGTCGGGAACCTGCTCGATGGGGCCTCCGCCATGGCCGGGGATCTCGCGGCCGCCGGCGCCGTCGGCATCGCCGTCGCCGTCGGCGCGCTCCTCCTGGCGCTCCTCGGCGGTTTTCTCGGCGGGCGCCTTGGCAGCCGGTACCACGCCGAGATAGATCGCTCGGCCTGACGGAGCGCGCCAGGCCCGGCCGCCCTGTGTAAGGCCTCACGGGGTTGGGGGCGCCGCTCCGCTATAAAGCGTCGCTGCGGCGTCGACGGAGGAGAAGTGTTTTGGGAGGACACATACTTTTGGAGACCGGCATCAGGCGCCTCGGCTCCAAGGAGGGCGGGTTTTTCTACCGCTACCCCGGCACGAACGAGGCCGTGCGCGAGGGGCGGGTACTCGAGCGCATCGAGAACCTGAAGGTGCCGCCGGCCTGGAGGGACGCGCGCATCGCCAGGAGCCCGTCGGCCAAGGTGCAGGCCGTCGGATACGACTCCGCCGGCAGGCTGCAGTACGTCTACAACGCCAGGTACAGGGAGCAGAAGGAGCGCGAGAAGTTCGAGCGGGTCCTGCGCTTCGCCGACGCCCTGCCGCGGATGCGTAAGACGACCAGCGATCACCTCAGGCGCAAGGAGCTCGGCCGCGAGAAGGTCCTCGCCGCGATGACGCGTCTGATGAACGCTGCGTACTTCAGGGTGGGCGAGGAGCGCTACGCCAAAAACAACAGGACCTACGGCATAGCGACCCTGCGCCGCAAGCACCTTACCATCGAGGGCGACACCATGACCTTCGAGTACAACGGCAAGTGGGGTCAGGCGCAACGCAAGGTAGTCACCGACCGCCGGCTGCGCGAGGTAGTCGAGGAGTGCGCGGGGCTGACCGGCTACGAGGTCTTCAAGTACCTCGACGAGGGGGGCGGGGTCAGGGACGTGAAGTCCAGGGACCTGAACGTCTACGTCAAGGAGGTGATGGGAGGCGAGTTCACGCCGAAAGACTTCCGCACCTGGGCTGGGACCCTGATCGCGGCAGTCCAGCTCGCCCGTCTCGGGCCCGTCGCGGAGTCAAAAGACGCCGAGAAGAACGTGCTCCAGGCCGTCGACGCGGTAGCCGAGCGGCTCGGGAACACCAGGGACATAGCGCGCTCTTCGTACATCAGCCCGCGGGTTATCGACCACTACCTCGAGGGTTCCGTGGTAGCCTACCATGGCGAGCACCTCGAGGAGGTTATCGCCGCCGAGCAGGGCGACCTGACCGAGGGCGAGAGGGCCCTTCTCGAGCTGCTGAACAGAAAGCTCCGCCGCGAGCTCGGCAAGGCCGCGTAACAGGACCGAAAGGGAGGCAAGCGTGAAGAAGGCGATAGCCCTGAAGCTGCTGAAGAGCAAGACGGCCCGGCGGCTCGCGATGAAGGCAGTAAAGAACGAGAACGTTCGCAAGGTGATCTTGAAGCAGGTTGGCCGCCGCCTGGCCGGCAAGTAGCGGCGCCCGCTCTAGTCGGCGGCGTAACCCACCGAGGCCCGGGTCCTCCGCGCGAGGTCCCGCGCGACCTCCAGGGTGGAGCCCGTCTCCCGCCACACTTCGAGCTGGCGCACCGATTCGGTAGGTTCCTCGACCACGCTGCGCAGGCCCGAGAGATCCCGGTCCGTCGTCTCCGAGAGCCTGGTTACGAGGCTCCGGATGGCCGAGCGGGTCTCTACAGCCTCGTGGGTCTTGTGGTCGATGAACGCGCCTTCGAGCCCGTGGCGCTGCGCGCTCCACTTGTTCTCCTCTATCTCCCGGTTCGGTAAGATGGGCCAGAACTCTCCGGACTCGTGCTCGGCCTTCAGCATATCGCACAGGGCGGCGGCGAAGGCCGCCAAAGCCTCGTTGCGCCTTAGGTCGGTCTGGGCGTCGAAGGCCCGGATCTCGACGGTGTCGAGCCCGGGATGGAGCCGCACGTCCCACCAGATCTCGCCCAGAGTGTCGATGAGGCCAGAGCGTTTGAGGTAGTCCACGTAGCCTGTGTACTCCTCCCAGGAGCCCAAGGGGCCGGGGAGCCCGGCGCGGTGGTAGGCGCGCGAGAACATCAGCACGCGGGCCGAGTGCATGTCCGTATACTCGCTCTGCCAGAACGGTGAATTCACGGAGAGCGCCAGCATGTGCGGCACGTACTCGCGCAGGCGGTTGAAGAGGTAGAGGGCCTTCTCGCGGCCCTGCACCGCGTAGTGGACGTGCAAAGAGAAGGTGTTGTTGCGCCGGATCAGCCACCCGAGCTTCCTCTTCAGGCGCTGGTAGTGGGGCTTGTCTATGATCTCCTGCTCCCGCCAGTCCCCGATCGGGTGCGTCCCGCTGGTGCCCAAGACCCTGCCCAGACGGTCGGCGTGCCCGAGCAGGACCCTCCGCCGCGAGGCCAGGTCCCCGACGACGCCGGCCGGCTGGGCGTGCACGCCGGTGTTCGACTCGATCTCGCAGTCGATCAGCTCCCCGGAGAAAAGGTGACCGGGTTCGACGGCGAGGATCTTCTGCGCCCCGTCCGCGAGCTTGAAGCTTTGCCGGTCGGCGAGCCACAGCTCCTCCTCCGCCCCAAGGGTCCCCTCGGGCGCGCCGGTCTCGAAGGCTGCTTCGGAGACGAGAGAGGGGTTCTGCGTGGTACTCAAGGTCCTCCCGGGTGATCTGTCCGGCCTCCTACCTGGTGGCCGGTCGCGCCGTTCATGCCGAGGAGTATATTACCCCGTCTGCGGGGAGAGTTATCTGGTCCGGGTTAGAATAGCGCGGTCGAGAGTTAGAAGAGGAGGTATTCGTGGCGGCCGAAGTGAGAGAGAAGGCGCCGGGCGTCAACCTGGAGAGGGCCATCTAGGACCGCATGCGGAACCCTAGCGCGCGTAGCGTACCGGAAGGGCTCGTCGCCGCCTGTGCGGCGACCGCCCTGACCCTCGTCTACAGCGCCCCGACCCCCGGCGCGGGGTCCCGCTACCTGGACGGCCGCGTCCCCCACGAGGCGAGGGTCCTCTCGGCGGTCCCCGCCCGCGACGCACTGGCCGGGGCGGGAGGCCGGGGCACGGGCGAGACCGTCCTGGAGGCGACCCTCTCCTCGCTGGCCCTGGCCGGCTTCGCCGACCCCCGGGCCGCCGCATACCTGGCCGTGCTCGCCCGGGCGGCCCTGCGCGGCGAGACCTCGGCGCGCGTCCTCGCCGGCCTCGGCCACGAGGACATAGCCCCGTTCGCGCGGGCGCTCGAAGCGACCGGTGACGAGGGATCGCTCACGGGGGCCCTGAGGGTAGCCCTCGGGGCCGGCAAGGACGCCACGCTCCGCGACGCCATGCGCTTCTCCGCCTCGCGGGACGCCCTGGCCCGCGAGTACGCCAGGGACTTCGAGGTCACCCGCGAGCTCGCCAGGCCGGCCCTCCTCAACGCTCTCTCCCGGGCCGACTCCGTCCGGGGGGCGCTGGTCCAAACCTATCTCGAGGTCCTCTCGGAGGTGCCCGACCTCGACGTTGCGGGGAGGGCCGGACACGACGAGGCCGAGGACGTCTCCCGCATGGCGCGCGGGGTGCTCAAGGCCGGCGGCGTCCACTCGCGGCGGGGGCTCGAAGGGATAGCCAACCTCGACGGCCTCCTGCGCGCCGACCCGAGGCTCTCCCCGACCGCCAGCGAGAACCCGGTGGCGGCCGCCGCCTTCCTCGTGGCCCTGGAGTACGGCCCCGAAGCCCTGAGCCACCGGCTCAGGCCCGCCACGGGGGGCAACAGGGGCCGCTGAAGGGCCGGTGAAACCGTTCGCCCAAAGGGCGCTCGTCTAGTTGGTAGAATCGCCCCGACGGCGGCGTTTACCGGGCGCAGGCGGGCAGAGGAGGTGCACTGCATGAAGGCTCTCGTTATCGTGGGACACGGTTCGCACCTGAACGAAGACTCGGGCCTGCCGGTCTACGAGCACGCGCAGCGCATCCGGGAGACCGGTGGCTTCGACGAGGTAGTCGAGTGCTTCTGGAAAGAGGAGCCAGCCATGCGCCACGTGCTCGACACGGTGGAATCCGAAGAGGTCTACGTGGTCCCTGCCTTTATCTCGGAGGGCTACTTTACGCAGCAGGTCATCCCGAGGGAGCTCGGCTTGAGCGGTCAGGTAACCAGGAAGGGCGAGAAGACAGTCTTCTATGCCGGGCCTCTCGGGACCTTCGAGGGGATGCCCGACGTCATATTGGAGCGCGTCGAGGATCTGATGCGCGGGCGGGAGGCCGAGGGGCGCACGGCGCTCGTCTTGCTCGGGCACGGCACCGACCTAAACAAGAACTCGGGTGGGGTCATCTACCTCAACGCCAACCGCATCCGCGAGCGCGGCATCTACGACCTGGTCGAGGTCGGGTTTTTGGACCAGGAGCCGGAGATCGGGGGCGTAGTGGAAGGCGTCGAAGCTGAGAACGTTATCCTGATCCCGGTCTTTATAGCGGAGGGCTGGCACACCCGCGAGACCATTCCCGAGGACCTCGGCCTCACGGGCGAGGTGACCACCCGGGACGAGAAGACGATATTCTACGGCGCCCCGGTCGGCACGCACCCCTCGATGGCGAACCTCATCGCCGCCCGCGCCAGGGAGACGATAGAGCACCTTGTCTGAAACCCTCTCGAACAAGGTGCCCCTCGCCGCGGAGTCGCGCGCGGCCTTCGCGGCGTGGGTGGACGACTCCGCCCCGGAGGGCCGCGTCTTCGGGCAGGTGCTCGTCCGTCCTGCGCCGCAGGCGGGTTACTCGCTGCGCCACGTGGACGATGCGGGGGCGATGGATCTCCGGCTCTACCTAGACCCCAGGGCGGCGTGGGAGATCGCCAAGCTCACCGAAAACGGGGAGTACAGGCCGCTCAAGAGTTCCCCGAACCTGCGGCGCGGGTGGGAGCTTCGCGTGGACGACGCGCGCGGGCTCGCGACGGCGATGAACTACCTGTATCCGGCGGGTATCGTCCACTGGCACCTCTACCGGGAGGGCAGGCTCGAGGTCACCAGCTTTCGGGAGAACGCCGCGCGCCAGAGCGGTATCTACAAGAGGATCCAGAGCCTCACCGACCGGGGGGCCAAAGACGCAGCGCGCGCCTGCTGCGAGGACGCGGTCTGCCTGAAAAAGATCCTCTGGGATATCGACGAGACTACCCCGCTGGAGATGGACCGGGGAGGCGGGGAGATCCCCTGCCCCGAGCCGTGCAGCGTCTTCGTCTCCTTCGCCCGGCGCGTGAGGCTCTTCGAGCGGGAGGAGAAGCGAGACCTGGACGCTGTGGGCCTCTCCCCCTCCGAGAAGGAGGACCTCGCAGCCCTCGTCGAGGCCGCCGCAACCGGCGAGGTCGCCTTCGCCCGCGAGGCCGAGTTCGAGAAGCCACTCAACGAACGCCGCATGCGCTACCGCAAGCTCACCCTCGTCCCCAAACTCCGGCCGAAGGCCTGACTTGAGCGCACGCACCGCGCGACGGCGCGGTGCGAAGGCAGCGGAGCGCCCTTGTTTCCGAACGTAGAGTACGGGGTATCACGAACGCGGACCCACTCTGACGGGAGGTCAACGAATGGCAGGAAAGAGAAGAGCCGGCAAGGCCGGCGCGAAGGCCGGGGCGCGCGTCGCCCCGGTTGCGGGTAGGATGGCAGGCAGGGCGGCGCTCAGGGCCGGCAAGGGCCAGGCCAAGCTCGCGCGGCAGGCGATGAGCTCGCGCGAGCCGGCCGGAGGCCGCTTTTTGAAGTACGGGTTCTTCGCCCTCCTGGGTCTCGCCGTCGGGGCCGCGATCGCGCGCTCCAGAGGCGGCGGGTCGCCCGACGCGTCGTCCTCCTTCACGGGCACGACCGGGCAGCATTCGCCGGACGCGGGCAGTCCCGCGGGCCAGAGGGGCGAGACCTGGGGCAGCGGAACCCCGACCGGGACGGCTGGTGGCGGCGGTGCGGCGAGCGACCCGGCAGCTCCCCAGCATCCCGAGGACCCCAACCGCACGGGCGCCGAGCGCGGCTACTCGGATCCCTCTTCCGGGCCCCTGATCGGGAGGGACCACGGGGGCGGGGTCGAGGAGATCCCCGAGCAGCAGGAGGAGGTCGAGCAGCGCATCCGGACCCGCATCGGCGAAGACCCGCGCACAGCGGACCTGCCGGCCCTGAACGTGGAGGTCAACGACGGGATCGCCGAGTTGCGCGGCACGTCCCCCTCAGAGGAGGCCAAGCAGGCGGCGGGAGAGATCGCCCAGGAGACGGAGGGCGTCCGCGAGGTGCGAAACCTCATTACCGTGAGCTGAAGACCAAAGGCTTCGGGTACCAACTGCGAGCCGGTCGGATCTCTCCGGCCGGCTCTCTTGTTGACGCTGCGGTCTACTGGCGTGTTGGGCGGCGTCTGCCCTTGGGCGCTAGGCGAGAACCCGTGGCCCGGGACCTACTGCCTGATCAGTTCGAGCAATGCGTCTCGCTCGCGTTCGAGGGTCTCGCGGTCGCTCGCCTCGACGTTGAGGCGCAGGAGCGGCTCGGTGTTGGAGGGGCGCAGGTTGAACCACCAGTCGCCGAGGTCCACCGTCAGGCCGTCCAGGTGGTCTATCTTCGCGTCCTCGCGCTCCGAGAAGTGGTCCTCGACCTTCTTCAGGGTCGCCTCCTGGTCCTCAACCTCGGAGTTGATCTCGCCCGAGCGGACGTAGGGGTCGATGGGGTCGAGGAGCCCGGAGATGGGCTTCTCCTGGCGGCCCACGAGCTCGGCCACGGTCAGCATGGCGATGATGCCGGAGTCGGCGAAGTAGTTGTCCCTGAAGTAGAAGTGGGCCGAGTGCTCGCCCCCGAAGGCGGCGTCGTGCTTGCGCATCTGCGGCTTGATGATCGAATGCCCGGCCTTGGTGCGTATGGCTTTGCCGCCCTCGCGCTCGACGAGCTCGGGGAAGGCCTTGGAGCAGACGGCGCTGTAGAGGACGGTAGCGCCAGGCTCCTTCTCCAGCACGTTCTTGGCGATCAGCGCGGCGAGCAGGTCGCCTGAGATGGTGACGCCCTTCTCGTCGACCACGAAACAGCGGTCGGCGTCGCCGTCGAAGGCCACCCCGAAGTCCGCGCCCTCGGCGACCACGCGCTCCTGGACCTCCCTGACGTTCTCGGGCTCGATGGGGTTCGGTGGGTGGTTAGGGAAGGAGCCGTCGAGCTCGAAGTACATAGGGACGTACTCGAAAGGCAGGCGCTCGAAGATAGGGGGGAGCATCTTGCCTGCCATGCCGTTGCCAGCGTCCACCACGATCTTCAGCGGCCTCAAGCCCTCCGTGTCTATAAAGCTCAGGCAGTGCTCGGCGTAGTCCGTGGTAATGTCCGTCTCTTCGACCGAGCCGGGGTACTCGGCCGGGTCGGGGAGCCTGCCAGAGACGATCAGGTCCCGAATCTGGCCAAGCCCCGCCTCGCCCGACAGGGCGATGGCGTTCTCCCGGCACAGCTTGAAGCCGTTGTACTCCTTGGGGTTGTGGGAGGCGGTGATCATGGCGCCACCCGGCTCCTCGAGGTGCCCGACGGCGAAGTAGAGCGCGTCGGTCGAGACGAGCCCCAGGTCCAGAACGTCGGCGCCGGCCTCCGTTACCCCCTCGATAAACGCCCGCTCCAAGCTCTCGCCGGAGAGGCGCATGTCCCTGGCCACGACTACCCGGGAGCCGGAGAGGCCAAGGTGGTTGACGAACGCGCGGCCTATGTCCCGCGCCACGGCTTCGTCGAGGTTCTCGGGGTAGACGCCGCGGATGTCGTAGGCTTTGAATATCGACTCGTCGAGCATCTCCTACCTCCGGAATCCTCTGGTCGGCGCGGCTTGCGGTTTCGAGCATCCGGTACAATAGCGGGTTATGCACCCTCGTGCAGACCGGTCCGAAAAAGGCCCGGGTTTGCAGGAAAAGAAAGGGCGCGGCGTTTTGACTTACCCTTACGACACCAACCGGCGCGAGGGTTCGCCGCTGGCGAAGGGCTCCCCCGCGTAGACCCCGGCGGGGTCCCCCGCCGCCTCCCTTCTCCACCTACCTGCCAGGGACGGGTTCCTACGAACTTCGGGTGTAGGGGGGCTCGGAAGGTAGTCGGACAAGTTATCTGATCTAGCCCATTTGGGGGGTGCGCCCCTCCTCCGCTGGCGGCGAGACGGGACCGTTCGATCCGATCGTCTACCCCGAGAGGCGCCCACCCATTGGCCACAGGCACCTGCCAAGTTCGGACGGTACTTCTGGGACCCTCCGCGAATAGAGAGGTCTGCTCAGCCGCTGCGCAAGGCGGGGTGGAAGAGGCTGTCCTTTCCGAGGCGCTTCGCCTGGTACATGGCGAAGTCCGCGGCCTCGATCAGGCTCTCGGGATCCCCTGCGTCGTTGGGGAAGCCGGCAGCCCCGGCGCTGAAGCTGACGCGGAAGCCGAGATCCCGCTCCGTGCGACGCGCGACCTCCTCCTTGACCCTCCGGAAAAAGCCCTGCGCGCCGGGGATAGGGGCGCCGGAGAGCAGCACCGTGAACTCCTCGCCCCCGTGGCGGGCTACCGAGTCCTCGGCGCGGATGCTCCGGCGCAGCGCATCGGCCAGGATCTTCAGGACCTCGTCCCCGCTCGCGTGCCCGTGGGCGTCGTTTATGCTCTTGAAGTCGTCCACGTCCACGAAGAGCACGGTGAAGGCCTCACCCCTGCGCCGGGCCCGCGCGATCTCCTCCAGGAGGCGAGCCTGGAAGTGGTGGCGGTTGGGCAGGCCGGTCAGGTGGTCAGTGAGGGCCTCTCTGCGGAAGCGCTCGCTCAACTCGCGAGCCTCTTCGAGCTCGCGCGCGGACTCAGCCCTCTGGCGCTCCCTGCGCCCTGTCTCGCGGGCCATGTAGCCACAGACGAACGCCAGGGCCAGGTAAGAGGGGAAGTTGACCATCACGTGCTCGACCATCCGCACGGTGTCGGGGTCGTAGAGCTGGGGGCTCAGGCTCACCAGCGCCGTCAGCAGCACCGGCACCGTCGCCACGCGCGGGGGGTGGTAGATCCCGGCGAAGACCACCACGAAGAAGTAGAGCGGGAAGAAGGGGCTCTGCCATCCCCCGGAGAAGTAGACAGCCAGCGCTATGAGGCACATGCACTCGAGGACGACTACCAGAAAGACGTTGCGTGGGTAGCGGCGCCAGGGGAAGATCAATATCCCGACTATGGAGATCCCGGCGGCGGCGACCAGCCAGTTTAGGCCGGCCCGCTGCACGGGGTAGCCGGCGCGTGCCAGCCCGGTGTTGGCGACGAGCAAGACCACTACCATCCCCGCCGCGAAGAGCGCCACCGAGATGCGGCGCAGGCGGTCGTCGAAGGGTAGGATATCTTCTGACGGCTTATCCAGGTGGGGCGCTCGCATCACGATACAGCGCAAGATACACTAATACTCGGATGAGTACCCGCCCTGCCCGCGGACGTTTCTCAGCCTGAGCCCCGCCCCGCTGACGTCGGGCATCGCGGAGCTGATCGACAGGGCGCGGTCGAGGCGCCAGCACTCGCGCGTCGGCCAAGCGACCCGCCACCGGCGGACTGCTTGGAACCGCCCTTCCAGGCACATCGGTGAATAACCGAAAGACGCGCGACCTTCATCCAGGACGAACGGTTCCGCTAGAATAGCGGGTTATGGTCCCTCGTGCAGACCGGCCGTGGCCGCGCCCCGGATAGGCGCGCGTTGGGCCCCCGATTCGTCAGGTTCGCCGCCCTCTTCTACGGCTCCCTGGTGGTCGTGGCGGCGCTCTGGAGTGGCCTGCGGGGCTTCGACCTCGAACCCTTCGGGGACCGTCCCGCGGTTGGCCTCGCCCTCGGCGTCCTGACCGCCGCCTGCACGGTCTCCTCGGGCCTGCTTGCCTACCGGCTCATACCGAGCCTGCGCAAGATATCCGAGGAGCTCGCCCCGCGCCTCATAGACGGCGCCAGCCGGGGCGGGCTGGTGCTAGTCTCGATCTTCTCCGGGATCGGCGAGGAGGCGTTCTTTCGCGGGGCACTACAGCAAGAGTTCGGGTTGGTGGCCGCCTCTCTCCTGTTCGGGCTGGTGCACGTCGGCCCGGACCGCCGCTACCTGGTGTGGACGACTTGGGCCACCCTCGCAGGCTTCGTCTTCGGCGCCCTCTACGAGGCAACCGGCGGGCTGCTCGCCCCCGCCCTGGCCCACGGCGCCCACAACGCCGCCACGCTCCTGCTCTGGAAACGCTCCCGGAGCAAACTCTTGAAGGAGAGGGAGCCCTGAACGTGCTGCCTGATACCACGACCGGCAGACGCGGCGGGCGGCGCCGCGCGGGGCCACTACTCGCCGCCACGTGCTCGGCCGCGGCTCTGCTCTTCCTGGCGGTCGTGACGCTGTCCGCGGGGCAGAGGGGCTTCTCGCCGGGCGAGGAGCTGGTCGCCCCGGGGGTCGAGGACGTCGCCGTGAGCCAGGTGGCCACGACGTCGTACCCGCGATCCGACGTGCTGCGTCTCGACAGAGGACCCGAAGTCGTCTACGTCTACCTGAGGGTCGAGGGCCTCGCCGCGGACGGGGGGTTGAGGGCCCGCGTGGAGCGGTCGGGCAGGGAGCCGGTGCTGGCCCGGCTCTTCGGAGGCAGTGGGCTCCAGGTGCTCGACGAGGAGGAGGACCCTCTCGGCGCGTCGGAGGGCAGGCTCTCCGGCGTGGTGCGGTTCGCGGTTCGGGAGGAGTCCGGGGGACCCTTGCCGGCGGGCGACTACACAGTCGAGGTCCTTGCAGGAGACGGGGGCGCTAGCTTCGCGGTGGCCAGAAAATACTTCGTGGTCGAGGCCTAGCAGCCCTAGTAGCCGTCTGCTTTTCGGATACAATGGGTTGCGATCTCTGGCCGCCGGTGCGCGGGGAACGCGGGTCTCGTAGGGAGGGAACGATAACGCGCTTCACCGATAAGATCCTGAACGTGATGAGCCTGCTCGTGGTCGGGGTGGGCGTCGCGGTGGCCGCCACTTTCTTCGTAGCCTCCCCACCGCCCGATGCCGAGGCCGCCTCCGCCCAGAAGGCAGAGGCGAAGGCCGCCAGCGAGAAGGCGCGGCAGCCTGAGACCCCTGCAGTTGTCGGGAAGATCGAGAAGCAGGGCGGCGGGCGAGAGGTGATGAGGCCCACGAGGAGGGTAGTGCGGGAACCGGAGAGAAAGATGCTCAGGATCACCATCCCCGGGATGGATCAAATCCGCAACTCCAAGGTGCCCTACGCCGCCAGCGACGACGAGGGCGCCTTCCGCCGGTACGCGGGCGTCCACGTGCGGGGGACTGGCGACCCGTGGGACCGGGTGGCGAACGTGTACATCGCCGGTCACCGTCTCGGCTACCCGGCGACGGACAGCTTCCTGGCCTTCTGGGACCTCAACGTGCTCGAGAAGGGCGACAAGATCTTTGTCACCGACGCCGACGGTAAGCGCTACGTCTACAGGGTGTTCCGGGAGTTCATAGTGCCGCCGACGAGGGTGTCGGTGACCCGGCCCCTCAAGGGCAGAAACGTCCTCACGCTCCAGACGTGCACCCTGCCGGACTACTCCAAGCGCCTGATCGTCCAGGCCGAGAAGGTGGTTCCGGCTTGATCTCGGATACAGAGGGGGGAAGGTAGAGGTTGCTCCGGTTACCGGTGCCCAAGGAGACGCAGAAGGCCCCCGCGAAGAAGCGGGAAGAGACGCCGCCGATGACCAAGGGCAATATGCAGGTGCGGGTGGTCTCACTCGCCGTCTTGATCGCTCTAGTCTTCCTGGTTTTGGGCGCCCGGCTCTGGTATTTGCAGGTACTCACCGGCGAAGACTACACGCTCGAAGCCCAGGCCACGCACACAAGCCAGATCAAAATCCCGGCCCAGCGCGGCGTGATCTACGACCGCGACGGCGAGATCCTCGCCAACAACGTCCCCGGCCTGAACGTGACGATAGTCCCCAACGAGCTCTACGAAAAGTACGGCGAGCAGCGCTCCAGGGAGAAGGTGAAGGAGCTGGCCGAGGTCGTCGGGGCCGACGCGACGGCGGTCCTGGAACGCTACGACGCTGCCTTCGCCGTCGGTGATACGTACAGCCCGCTTCTGGTGAAGGAGGGCGCCGGCCGCGACGCCGTGACGTACGTGAGCGAGCGCACCGAGGAGTTCCCCGGCGTCAGCGTGAACGAGGACTGGGTCCGCAGCTACCCGGAGGGAGAGCTTGCCTCCCACGTTCTCGGCTACACCGGCGCGGTGACCCAGGAGGAGCTCGCTCAGAGCGCGTTCAAGGGCCTTCCGAACGACTCGGTGGTCGGGAAGAGCGGGGTGGAGTACTACTACGAAGAGCTGCTGCGCGGCGAGGCCGGCTGGAACGAGTACGACGTCGACGCCTACGGAAGGATCGTGCCGGAGGGGGCCAGGGTCGACTCGTACGGCCAGTTCGTGGACGAGAACGGCAGGCCAATCGAGGTGAGCGCGAGCGAGGAGCTGCCGGATCACGTCAAGCCCTCCAGGCCTGGCAACAACCTGACGCTTACCCTGGACCTCGACCTCCAGAGGGTAGTCGAGAAGGAGCTCGAAGCCGCTATCGGGCGCGCCAGGGAGGCCGGCTACGCGGGCCGGGGCGGCGCCGTGGTCGCTATGGACCCGCGCAACGGCGAGGTGCTAGCCCTCGCCAGCCGCCCGGACTTCGACCCGCAGCTTTTCGTCGGCGGCATCTCGGGCGCCGACGAGCTGAGAACCTTCGAGTACCTGAACACCGAGGAGGCCAACTATCCGTTCAACAACCGCGCGATCGTGGGCGGGCAGCCCGGGGCCTCGACCTTCAAGATCTTTACCGGGCTCGCCGGCATGGCGGCAGGCGTCATAGACGCCTACACCGTCGTCACGGACACCGCCGTCATGGACGAGTATGGGTGCTGGAGTCCGTCGAGCGTCTCGGTCAGCCCGTGCTACAGGAGCTGGCGGCAGAACAGCCCCAACTACGAGTACCTTGGGGATCACGGCCCCCAGAACTACTCCGAGGCCATAGCGGACTCCAACGACATCTTCTTCTACCAGGTCGCCGACTGGATCTGGAACACCACGGCGGATAAGGACTGGCTCCCGCACTACTACGAGCGGTGGGGCTTCGGGAGGCTAACCGGCATCGACATCACGGGCGAGACCGAAGGCCGGTTGCCCACGGAAGCCGGCGAGAGGGAGCTGTACAGGGCGCTCTACGGCACCGCGAAGGGGGCGTACTGGAGCGTCGGGGATTGGATCAACCTCTCCATCGGCCAGGGAGACCTGCTCGTCTCCCCGATCCAGATGGCCAGGGCCTACTCGGCCCTCCATAACGGCGGGACGCTCGTCAACCCGCACGTCGGCAAGGTCGTCAGGGACCAGAGCGGGAAGGTGGTCGAGGAGATCTCCCCCGGGCCCACCCGCCGGGTCGAGACGAACCAGTACCAGATCGACACCGTTATACAGGGGCTTCGCGGCGTTACCGCGAAGGGAGGTACCGCCGAGCCGATCTTCGAGGGCTCCGAGCTGCCGACCATCGGTAAGAGCGGCACCGGCGAGTTGCCGACCGGGGACTTCGTGAACTGGTTTGTCGGCTGGACGGAGAACCAGCAGGAGCCGCTGGTCGTCGTGACCATGATCGAGGGCGGCGGCGCGTTCCAGGAGGGCTCGGAGATGACCGCGGGCCCCGCCGTTCGGCATATCCTCGAGGCCTACTACGGGGTCGAGCAGTCGCCCGAGGACCCGCACCCGACCGGCACGCAACCCATCGACGAGGCGACCGGGCAGACACCTCCGGACGAGACCTCCCCCGTGGTGCCGGAGGAGTAGGCGACGGGCTCCCACTTGCCGCTCTACCTCGTCACCCTGCCGAGCCCACCCTCGCCGGTGATGTTCGAGGCCGGACCGTTCGCCCTGCGCTACTACGGCCTGTGCATAGCGCTCGGCATAATCGTCGCCACCTGGCTGACAGGTAGGGAGCTCGAGCGCAAGGGCTACGACAGGACCCTGGCCCTCGACTCGCTCTTCTTTATAGTGCCCCCCGGCTTTATCGGGGCGCGCGCCTACCACGTGATCACCGACTACGACCTCTACGCCGAAGATCCCTTCCCCGGCGTCTTCGCGGTCTGGAACGGGGGCCTCGGGATCTACGGTGGCGTCATAGGCGGGTTTTTGGGGCTCTTGATCTTCGCCCGCCTTCGAAACATCAGCCCGCTCGCCTTCGCCGACGCGACAGCCCCGGGCCTCGTCCTCGCCCAGGCAGTGGGCCGCTGGGGTAACTACTTTAACCAGGAGCTCTTCGGCCGCCCCTCGGATCTCCCCTGGGCCATCCGGATAGACCCGGAGAACCGGCCTGTCGAGTTCGCCGACGCCGAGTCCTTCCACCCGACCTTCCTCTACGAGTCGCTCTGGAACGTGCTGGTCTGCCTGGTCCTCCTCTGGGTAGCCCGCCGCTTCGCCGAACGCCTCAAGGACGGCGACCTCTTCCTCCTCTACGTGAGCCTCTACTCCGTCGGTCGCTTCGTCGTCGAGACCCTCCGCGTGGACCCAGCCTTCATCATCGGAGGGACCATCCGCGGCAACCTCTTCGTCAGCAGCCTCCTGGCTTTGGGCTTCGCCATGATCCTGCTCCTCCGTCACTCCAGTGCTCCCCGCAAACGCCCCGAATCCGACTGAACCCGCCTTGACCCTTCCCTCCAACCCTGATAACCTGCGCGCCGTAACTGAAAAAAAATTTCAATAAGGTAGAGGCTCGATGGAGTTGGAGGGGATAATCGGGAAGATCCGGGGTCGTGGGTATAAGGCGACGCCGCAGCGGGTGGCGGTATTGGAGGCGATCTCGGCTGAGCAGCACCAGAGCCTCGAGGGCATCCGGTCGCGCTGTCCCGGGGTCGGGATGGTGACGGTATACAGGACGCTTGACCTCCTCTCGGGGCTCGGGCTCGTCCGCAGGCTCGACCTCGGCGACGGCCCGCGCTACGAGCTGGCCGAGGATCACCACCACCACCTCATCTGCGAGGACTGCGGCAGCGTCGCCGAGTTCGAGCAATGCCCGCTGGACCCGCGACAGTTGCCCGAGGTCGGCGGCGACTTCGAGGTGCGGGCCCACAGCTTGGAGGTCTACGGGAGATGCTCGGCTTGCAGGTAGGGGGCCGGTGAACGCCGTTCTCATGGCCGCGGTCGCCGCGCTCGGCTTTGCCGGGGCCAGCTTGTTGGCGTTACTCGGTGGGGAGCTCGGGGCCAGGGGCCGGTCGTACTCGGCGGCGTTCGCGGCCGGGATCTTGCTCGCGCTTGCCTTCGTGGATCTCTTCCCCGAGGGGCTCGAGCTCGCTGAACGGACGGCTGTTGCGGGGTTCGTCGGGGGGTTCGCCTTTATGTTTTTGACGGAGGCGTTCACGCGGGCCCACATGGGCCACCCGCCGGAGGATCGCGTCCTCAAGGACGCACTCGGGCCGTTCGTCCTCGGGCTCGCGGTCCACAACTTGGCCGACGGGTTCGTTCTCGGCGTCGGCGCGCGGGCGGCTGAGGTCACCTCCTGGCTCGTCGGTCTCGGGGTCCTGGTCCATCAAATACCGGTCGGGGTCTCGCTCGCCGTGGTCTTGTTGGCCGCGAGGGCGACCCGCCCCCGGGTGGTGCGCACGACGGTCTCGCTCGGGCTCGCTATCCCGCTCGCTGCTGCGCTGACGGTCGCCCTGCCGGTACCGGGCGACGGAACGCTTGGCCTCTTGACCGGGGTCGCGGGGGGTGTCCTCGCCTACGTCGGCGCCGCCCACCTGCTACCGGAGGCCAGGGCCGAGCACGCCAGCCGGGGCATCGGCGTCTTCTTTGCGGCGACGCTCGTCCTCACAGCCGCCGCGCTCCTTGCCCTTCACGGTTGATACGCCGCGAGGGTGAAGCGGGGCAGGTCAGACGGCCGGCCGGTATGGCTCAGGCGAAGTAGAGCATCCAGAGCGCCAGCAGCGCGAGCTCGAGCCCGAGCACTATGGCGGTCGGGGCCGCGGCGCGCGACCCCTTGCGGGAGTACACGGAGGTGGCGCTCAGGTAGCCGAAGACGAGCCCGCCTACCAGGCCGCCAACATGGGCCGTGTTGCTGATGTTGGGGACGGCTACCCCGATATAGATGTTCAGGGCGGTCAGGATGAGGAGCTGCCGGATCAGGGGGTTCTGCCACGAGAAGGTGCCCCGGCGGATCGTGTACCCGAAGATGCCTCCGAGCAGGCCGAAGATGGCGCCCGAGGCGCCCACGGCCGGACCCCAGTCTCCGAAGTAGAGGTAGGCGATCCCGCCGGCCAGCCCGCTGAGCAGGTAGAGCGCGGCGAAGCGCCACCGGCCGAACGTCTCCTCGACGAACGAGCCCAGAAAGTAGAGCGAGAGCATGTTCAGCGCCAGGTGGACGAACCCCGAGTGCAAGAAGATGCTCGTCGGGAGCAACCACACCGCTCCCCCCGCGACGGCGTCGGGCAGCAGGGCGCCCTGCGCCAGCACCTTCTGAGGCTGGGTGACGAGGCCGAAGTTGATCGGGACCCCGTAGCTCTCTCCCGCGACGGCGACGGCGAGGTACACAGCAACACAGGCCCCTATGAGGCCGAACGTCACGGGCAGGCGGGAGACGTCGTTCAAAGCGGGCTGCCTGGGGCGCCGGAGCCCGGGGCGGGTCTAGCGGCGGGGGATCTCACGCACCGCGTCCCCGACCTGAACCTTCGAGAGGTCCGCAAGCGGCCCGCCGAGCATGGACTCGAGGTCGGGGTCGCTCCCCGAGCCCGTGCCGAAGCCTTGGATGCGTACATCGTCGCCGAACATCTGGCCGAAGATGCGTTGCAGGTTCTCCTGCATCTCCCCGATGTTCACGGCCCCGAACGGCGACGCGGTATTCTGCAGGAGGCGGGCGACGGCGAGGCGGTCCTTCACCTCCGTTACCTCTGCCTGCGCCTTGACGTCCTCGACGGTGCCTAGAGTCTCCCCAGTGTCCGGGTCCCAGACCTCCTCGCCCTCGGGGGCGAAGACCTCGAAGAGCATGCCCCGGCGGACGCCCTCCCGCCGGCCCCGGTTGATGACGATCTCGCTTCCCAGTATCTTCGCTACCTTGCCTTCGACCGCCATGCGGTACGCTCCCTCTCTTCGTAGTAATGTTCCCGGGAGATTATATCCCTCACAACGAGGGTCGCCGCGGATCGGTAGAATCCGCGCCATGTCAGTACGGACCAACAGCATCGGACGTCACCTCCCGACCTCGGGCGGCCTCGGCAAGACCCTGAAGCTGGCCAGGGAGCTCGGGTGCGAGACCGCCCAGATCTTCGTCTCCAACCCTCAAGGGTGGGCCGTCCCAGCCTCGCGTCCCGACGGCGCCTCGTTCGCGCGGGAGAGCCGCGAGGCCGGCGTCGCCCCCGTCGTGGCCCACGCGAAGTACCTCATCAACCTCGCCTCTGTAGACGACGAGAAACGCTGGCGCTCGGTCGAGGCCCTGGCCCGCGAGCTCGTCGCGGCCGGCGCCGTCGGGGCGGAGCTGGTCGTAGTGCACGCCGGCAGCCACGGGGGCGACGGGGAGGAGAGGGGCATGGCCCGGCTCGTCGAGGGGCTGGAGCGGGCGAGAGAGCAGGCCGCGAAGCTCGCCGGAGATCCCGGGCGGGTGGCGGAGCCCGTGGTCGAGAACTCGGTCGGCGCGGGCACCCAGCTCTGCTCGACGTTCGAAGCCCTCGGGGAGGTCGTCCGGCGCGCGGGCGCGCGGGTCTGCGTGGACACGGCGCACGCCTTCGTCGCGGGGTACGACTTCTCGGAGGAGGATGGCGGCCGGGCCGTCGCGGGCGAGCTCGTGGCCGCCGTCGGCGGCGCGGTCGCCGTCGTGCACCTCAACGACGCGAAGAACGAGCTGGGTAGCCACCGCGACGGGCACCGCAAGGTGGGGGAGGGCATGATCCCGTTGGAGGCTTTGCCCGGCTTTTTCGAGGGTTTACCCGGGGTCCCCGTGGTCATGGAGACGCCTTTCAAGGGCGACGAGGCCGACGCCGAAGAGGTGCGAAGGGTAAAGGAGTTGGTCGGCGGGTTGCGCAAAGCGCCGGATCGAAGATAGAATCTAGGGCGTGAAGACCTTGGAGATAAGCCCGGAGCGGCACAAGGGGGACCTCCTCTCGACCATCGGGGAGACCCTGCGGGCCGAGCGCAACGAGCGGGGGCTGACCCTGAAGCAGGTAGCCGAAGGGGCCCACGTCTCGGTCTCGTACCTCGCGGAGATAGAGCGCGGCGAGAAGGACCCGTCCTCGAGGGTACTGGAGAGCATCGCCGCCGGCCTCGGCGTCGAGGTGAGCGAGCTTTTGGTTCGCATCGCCGCGGCCCTCGAGCCCGCGCCGGTAGTGCCGGTCACGAACTCGCTGGCCGCCTAGGCCTCTTCCCTGGCGCCGCAGTTGCGTTTCACCCTGAGGCCCATCACGCGGGCCGACGCCGAGGCCATCTCGCGCTGGCGCTACGGGGAGCCCTACTCGATGTACGACGGGAACCCCGCCTCCGTGCCCTCGCTGCTAGAACCTCGCTTTCTGTACCACTCCGTCTACGACGAGCGCGGAGAGCTCGCCGGCTACTTCTGCTTCGGCGAAGACGCGCGCGTCAGGGCTGGAAGGCGGCTCGGGGTCTACGAGAAGGAGCCGGCCCTGGACGTGGGGCTCGGCATGAGCCCCGAGCTTACCGGAAGGGGCCTCGGGGCCGAGTTCGTCCTGGCCGGGCTCCGTTTCGCTAAGGAGAAGTACTCGCCGCCCGCCTTCAGGCTGACCGTCGCCGCCTTTAACCGCAGGGCCGCGCGGGCCTACGAGAAGGTTGGCTTCGAGGTCGTGGATTCGTTCGGCGCCCGCACCCCGGACGGCAGCCTGGAGTGGCTGCTGATGCGGCGCGAGGCGTAGGGGTCTACGGGGCGAAAAAGTAGGCGGCCAGGATGGTGAGGGCGTTGAAGCTGGCGTGGGCAAGAAAGCTCGCGGTCGTGTTGATGTGGCGGCGCAGGAGCCCGAGGCCGGTGGAGAGGATGAAGATGTAGACGAGCAGCACGGAGGGCCCGTACTGCACGTGCATGGAGGCGAACAGGATCGAGGTCGGCAGTATCCCGAGACCGGGCTGCACGGCGCCGCGGAAGAGCGTCTCCTCCCCGAGGCCTGCCCCAAGCCCGATCAGCAGGGCGAAGAGCACGGCCGGGACCGGGGCGAGACCCCTGGGGTCAAAGAGCGCGCGGGAGACTCTGCCCACCTCGCGGTAGAGGTCGGGCTGCAGCTGGGAGAACAGAAAGTCGGTGGCTAAAGAGAGGGCGAAGGCCGCCGCGACGAAGAGCGCCACGACGCCGAGGTGCTTGAGGGAGAGGGGGCCATAGCCCAGCCGGGCTAGCGTCTCGCGGGGGCCGCGGCGGACGCCGAGGCCGACGCCGAACACCGCCACCGCCAGAAAAGGGAGCTGGCTCGCCAGGATCACACCGGGCGAGACCCTGCCTCCCGTCCCGAGCGAGAAGGCGCCGATGCGCTCCAACTGCTCGAACCCGAGGATGCCTACCACGTTGTTCGCCAGCAGCACCGTCACGAACAGCCACAGGGCCAAAAAGATCGGCGGGTCCGTCCAGAAGCCTTCGTTCGGCCAGCGACCGACGATCTTGCGCAACGTCGGGACGCAGAGGGCCAGCCCGATGAGGCCGGCCGCCGCGACCGCCCCGGCAGTGATCGCCAATAGCCCGGGCGGGTATATCCCCGCGGGCACCCGCCCGGCGTAAGAGACCGTCCCAAGCAGCGTCCCGGTCGTCAGGGCGAGCAGCGAGACGAAGACGAGCACTACCCAGAGCGAGATCTCCGCCCGCCGGCTCCTCCTCGAGTACTGCGCGAGGAGCGCCAAGAGGCACACGAAGACCGTAACCGAGAGGGAGCTGAGCAGGTTCTCCATAAGACCCCAAGAGCGTAGCACAGACACAGAACCGGGCCGCGCGTAATCCGCGGCCCGGGCCTTTCTCGCTGGGCTAGGAAGGGGGAATGAGCCCAGTGATCCGAAATATAAGGCGGCAAGGTTACATTGTCGCTACTCGCAGGTAACAATTAGGTTACAAGTTAGCCGACGGTCCTTACCTGACGGCTGAAGCCTGTAACCTGATGCCTATCCTTTATGGATCCCTGTTCTCGCCCCGTTCGAGGCCTTCCAGGATGGGGCCGAGCTCTCTATCGCGGGTCTTCTCGTACTCTTCGAGGTCTTTGGCCTCCCTGGCAAGGCGTGCCATGCGTCCCGTGAGGCCCGAGCCGCCCTTCGCCGCGAGTATGCGCCACCCGAGGAGTCGGTAGGAGCGCTCGAGGTGGGGATCTTCCTCGCCGTCTTCCAGCAGGCCCTCGAGCAGCGCGTGCAGCGCCTGCGCTTCCTTCAGGGAGAGGCGTAGCTCGACGGTGCCGTCCTCGACCAAGCTAGCGGGTCTTCTCGACGTAGATGCGGTCCTGGGTGATGACCACCTGCAGGTCCGCGGGCGAGCCGCGCAGGTAGCCGCGCCATTCGCGCTCGAAGACCCCCGAGTCCTTGGCGTCGGTCGTCAAGACTATCCCCTCATCGGTCTCGTCCAGCACCGCCGGGTGCTCCGAGAGCTGGCCCCGCCTGACCGGGTCGCGGCGGTAGATCGAGTTGCGCGACCTGAAGCTCTGCACGCTCGAGGGCGTGGTATTCAACTCCTGGGCGATCCACTCGTCCCCCCGCCCCTCCTCGACCCAGCGCCGGATCTTGGACGCGTGCGGCTTTAGCGCCACCCTTCTGTTTCCCAAGGCCCCTTCTCCTCTGACCGGTCTAGTCTTATAGGTCATATGTACCACTTTTTGTTACTCGACGCCATATATGT
>JADDPU010000481.1 GCA_016781725.1 Rubrobacter sp.
TATTCACTCCCCTACCTGAAAGGCGAATCCTCCACGATTCGGCACTCTCGAAGCGCCGAAGGTTAGTCTCCGAAGTAGCCTCTCGTCGGGAAGCCGACATGACCATACCGTCCTCCTGCCTACTATAGATAGTAGCAACATCACGCTAACAGCATCGTGTGCAAGTACTGAGTGCCGAGCGGGATCATCTTCGCGTTACGTCGTCGGCCTCCCCTACTTCGAAGCAGCAGCGGGGGTTCTCGCTGCGGTCGCAGTGCTCGTGGACCGGCACGCCTACCAACTCCGCGAGCAAAGCCTCGGCGAGCCGGCAGACCTCCGGATGCCCCGGCACCGCTGAGTCAAGCGGGCAGTCGTAGCCGCGGATGAAGAAAGAGCCCTCGCGTTCCTCGAGCTCGGCGAGGCCGCCCAGCTCGTTGAGGACAGCAACGGCCACCTCAAGCCGCGCGCGCACGTCGTCCACTGGTACGGTACGCTCGTCCGCCATGCGGCGCCCCACCGCCCTTAGCAGCGCGTCCGTCTCCTCGGGTCCCAACCGCTCGACCATGACGTCCAGGAGCCGGCGCAGCACCGGTTCATACGCCTTCGAGAACAGATCCTCGGCTTCCGGCGCCAGCTCGTAGAGGTAGGCGGGTTTGCCGCCGCTGCGACGCACCGAACCTCGCTGGCGCACGATACCGTCGCGCTCAAGAATCACCAGGTGAGACCGTACGCCGTTGTCCGTGAGGTCGAGTTCCCGGGCGAGCTCCTCGACGGTGCGGCCGGAGCGACGCAGCAACGTGACGATCCGCCCGCGCGTGCTCTCGAAGAACCGCCGATCCCAATGCATTGCCAGCTCACTCCTTCCGATCGCCGCTCTCACTGTACCATAATCGCCGTGTTTATCCAATAAGTCAGGCAATTACTTGACTTGTTGAGGATGACAGTGCATTATGAGTTTGGTTGCATCGGTCGTGCACCAAGAGGAGGAGAGGTATGGAGAGTAGGGTCAAGCTGTTTGGACACCCCGGCCCTCACTTTGCTTTATTCGCCTCACTGTCTAGAAGTAGAGGTTTTCTATAAAGTTCGAAAGGGCGCGGGACGATGCCCCGACGGGCAGGCACATAAAGTGACAGTTGTTAGCGACAAGGAACGGATGAGTTCTCGAGAGTTGGCGAATATCTTCTCATCGGTGTTTAGTGGAGAAGGATAGGTTCTTAGCCAGTGAAGCATTATCCTAACAACCCTCACGTCCTCTCGGCGGCCACGGCCGTCCCGTCTTACCGCGTGGAGCAGCGGGAGGTCAAGGAGTTCACCCGCCGGCTCTTCGCCGGGAAGTTCCGAGACCTGGACCGACTCCTGCCGGTCTTCGACAATGCTCTTATAGAGACCCGCCACTTCTGCCGGCCGCCAGGGTGGTTCGGGTCGGAGTGGTCGTTCCCCGAGCGGAACACCTTGTATGTGGAGCATGCCCTAGAGCTCTCGGAGAAGGCCGCCCGACGATGCCTGGGCCGGGCGGGGGTGGAGCCGGGGGAGGTGGGGGCGCTCTTCTTCGTCTCCACGACCGGCATCTCCACCCCGAGCCTGGATGCCAAGCTGCTCTTCAGGCTGGGTCTGAGCCCTCACCTCAAGCGAATCCCGGTGTGGGGGTTGGGCTGTGCGGGGGGCGCGGCCGGGGTGGCGCGGGCGGTGGACTACACTCGTGCGTACCCGGAAGAGCGGGTGCTGGTGGTCGCGGTGGAGCTCTGCAGCCTCACGTTTCAGGTCGGCGATCTCTCCAAGAGCAACCTGGTGGCGGCGAGCCTCTTTGCTGATGGGGCCGCCGCCGTTCTGCTCGGCGCAGGGGAAGGGCCGGAGATCCTGGGGAGCCACAGCACGACCTGGCCGAACACCGAAGACGTCATGGGGTGGGATCTGATAGAGAGCGGCCTGAAGGTTCGCTTCGCCAAGAGCGTGCCTCAGATAGTGAGGACGCGGACGCGGGCGACGGTGGAGGAGGCCTGCGAGAGGCACGGGGTCGTCCTTAAAGACCTCCGGCACCTGGTCGTCCACCCCGGCGGAGCGAAGGTGATCGAAGCCTACGAGCAAGCCCTCGGGCTGGAGCCGGGCAGCCTCGCCCTTCCGCGGAAGATCCTGCGGAGGTACGGGAACATGTCCGGCGTCTCGGTCCTCTTCGTCCTGGAGCGGTTCCTGCAAAGCTATCCGGCGGGGAGCAGGGAGTACGGAATCCTCTCTGCCTTCGGACCGGGCTTCTCCGCCGAGCACGTCCTCTTCCGGTGCTAGTCCCGTTGGTCGCGTCTCGTCTCCACTTGGGCTTTATACGGGAGGCTAGCCAAGTTATGCAAAACGGGGAAGATTTTGGTGGTTGGGGCAACAGGAAGGGTCGGCGGCGCGGCCGTCGAGCAGTTCCTGGGGGCCGGCTTGGAGGTCCGGGCGCTGGTGCGCCGGCCGGAGAAAGGGGCCCTCCTGCCCGTCGTGAAGGAGCCTGCGTTCGAGACCGACGGGGTAAAAGTGGATAGCGAGGATCTCCGCTCCCTTTGGAGGCTAATGGCTTAACACTTCTTGGGTATGGGTTTTGTACGTTTCCTCACGGAAAGGTGGAAGAAGGACATGCCA
>JADDPU010000293.1 GCA_016781725.1 Rubrobacter sp.
AAATTAGCCCATATGGGGGATGCGCCCCGCTCCGACTCCCTTGATACTTGGGGTGCTATAGCGGCATGGGGCGGGGCGAATGCTCTGCGCCCCCATCAGAGCAAGAGCACGGGAGAGTGAGCGGGATGTTGAGGAGCACGGCGAGCAGGGAGATGTGGGTGGGGAGGGCCGCGCTGTTCCTCGTGGACCTCGCCGCGATACTCGCTCTGGGGGCCGGACTTGCACTGGCTAGCCCGTCCGATGTCGCCCACCGGAGCCAGCCGGCTCCGGTCAGATTGTTCGCGGATCTAGACTGCGCCTCCGGCGGGGGGGCGAACGTCACGTTCACTGTGCGCAACATCGGCGGACGGACGCTCACGCTCGAGGACGACTTTCATCTGTTCCTCGACGAGGTCGGGCCCGGCGGCCGGAAACCCGTGACCGCGGCGTTCGTCTTCCCCGCGCGAGAATTCAAGGTCATCGCGCCTGGGGCCGCGAAGACGTTCCTCGTGCCGATGGGGACCGGCGAGGAAGACGAGCCGGGGGCCGACCTGAGCGCACGCCGTCTGTTGCTCGAGGCCGAGGTCTTTTTCGAAGGGCGGGACAAACCGGTGCGACGCCTCTTCTCGTTCGAGGGGTGCGCAGCGTAAGTAGAGCCGCCCGTTATGGCGGGTTGTTCCGGTAAATGTCATCTGCGGTGAGAGAAGAGAGCTCAGGCATCCCGACCTGAAAAGGACCGCTCACTGATATCGGAGAAGGAGTCTCTTGTGGGCTTCGGGGAGCGGTCTCAGGCGAGGTGCCAGCGCACGACCTCGGGCGCGCCCCTGATCTCGAAGCCAATCTCCGGCGGGTCTACGTGGGTCACGCCGTGCAGATGTTTCACCTTGAGCTGTCGCATCTCGTAGCTGCCCGGACGATCCGCCCGGCCCTGCAGCGCGGTTTGCGAGGGCTCCTGCAAGACGCACTCGGACATCCGGGCTGGCACGTCGTTCAGCTCCAGGGTCTCCCCGCGCTCGTTCACGAAGGTGCCCACGATGCGGCGTATCCCCCGCGTAGGCGGCAGGTCGAACTCCAGGCAAACCTCGATGGTCTCTCCCACGGCGTAAGTCATACTCCGTACATTTTACACCCGCAGGCCGCGGGAAGGCGGTCTGCGCGTGTCCGGGGTTCCATAATGGCCGCCCCGGGCGTGCACAGAGGCGGGAATAAGGTATACATACCCCGATGGCGGGTCACCTTCAAACGCGCTTTTGTTCTCGCCGATGAGTCGCCGGGCGGGTCTGGTTCTGGCCCTCGGGCTCGCGTTCGCGGTCTTCGTAGTGGACCAGGGGATAAAGGCGCTAGTCGAGAGCTCGATGAGGGTCGGAGAGAGCGTAGAGCTGATCCCGGGCTTCCTCAGCCTCACCTACATAAAGAACGACGGCGGCGCCTTCGGCATCCTCGGCGGGAGCCAGGCGTTGCTGCTGCTCGGGAGCGCGGTTTCGGTCGTAGTCGTGCTCTGGATGCTGCTCTCGGGCGAGCCCTCCACCCCGACGACGCTGGGGTGCGGCCTGATCCTGGGCGGCGCCGCGGGCAACCTCCTCGACCGCTTGAGCGCAGGAGAGGTCACCGATTACGTCCACTTCTCCTTCTGGTACATCTTCAACGTCGCCGACGCCGCGATAACCACGGGCGTCGTGCTCCTACTCCTCTCGGTCCTCTGGCCGCAACGGGCTGCCCGGCCATCTGCCGTAAGCGACCAGAGGGAGTAAGGGAGCAGCCCCACGAAGCGTTGCGTCGGCTGACGCCTCGCCGGGAGGCCCCGCTAGCCCGTCGGCGCTATAGGGGTCGCCTGGTCGCTAACGATCTGCCAATGTCCGTCTTGACGTACCCACACGGCGACGTAACACGCCGCGTAGTCGAAAGCCCTGCCTGCGTTCGTACCCCTGGCCCGCCAGCGCCCGACGACGACGGCGACGTCGTCGTCGTCGTCCCCGTAGAGATTTACCCGGTGCTCGTCGCTGTGCGCCTCGTCCCAGCCGCGCTCGCCGGAGCGCATAGAGGCCAGGACCTGCTCTCTGCCCACTACCCCCGGCCGCCGGCGTCGATCTGGGCGTAGTCCGGCGCCATAAGGCGGTCGAGGGCCTGGACGTCGAGGTGTAGGTGGGCCAGCAGCCACTCGCGCTCCGCGCTCAGGACCTCTTCAACAGCCGCCGAAGATTCCAAAATCTCCCCCTGTTCGCACACGAGCCGCTCGCCCCTGTCACCAGACCCACCCTGTGCCCCGAAACGTAACTGGCCTGACGCCCCGTACCTATGTTTGAGTAAGGCGGCGTGGTAGCATAAATCAGAAGTAGCATACCCGACGTGGGGCGACAGAGAAGGAGGGCGCATGACCGAGCGCGAGGGCGGCTCAGGCAAGCCTAAGGACAACGTGCGCGACGAGTTCGACGAGGCCACCGAGCACCGCAAGACCGGCGAGGACGCCTCGCGGGACGCCGTCGAGAGCGAGGAACAGTCGGGCGGCGGCGGCGTAAAGGACAACGTTCAGGACGAGTGGAACAAGTCGCAGCGGAGGAGTTAGGCCCCAGACAAATTCGGTCTACGGGACCG
>JADDPU010000216.1 GCA_016781725.1 Rubrobacter sp.
AGAAGGGAGAAGCGCGTGGCGAAGAGGTCGAGCGTTCAGCAGGTCAAGAAGGAGAAGCGTGACCGCCGGGTAGACGTGGCTGCCGGCATGACCCGGCGAAGCTTTCTTACTTTCCTCGGGGTAGGCTCGGCGGCCCTGGCCGCCGGTAGCGCTGGCGTAGCGCCAAGACCTGCGGAGGCGCAGGTGCCTTTTGCGGGCGCGGCCTCCACCCCGTACAGAAGCGGCGCAGCCGGGGCTTTCGAGCTATCGTTCGAGCCCATAGAACCTTCGGCAGCCGACGAGCTGATCCTGCCCGAGGGCTTCAAGTTCGACATCATCCGCCGGTGGGGAGAACCCGTCACCGCGGACAGGAGCTTCGGTTACAACAACGACTACGTAGCGTACTTTCCGATCGACGCTCTCGAGAACGGCACGAACAGCGAGGACGGCCTCCTGTGGGTCAACCACGAGTACACGAACCCTATGTGGGTCTCGGATTATACGGACCCCGAGAACGCTACCAAGAAGACAAAGGGGCAGATAGCAAAAGAGAAGGCAGCGGTCGGCGGCTCCGTCATCCGGGTGCGCAAGGAGGGCGACACCTGGAAGTTCGTGGAGGACGAGAAGTACAACCGCCGCATAGACGCCACCACGCCGATGGTCCTCACGGGGCCTGCTGCCGGGTCCGACGCCGTAAAGGGCGCCACCCAGGTCGTCGGGACGCTCGCCAACTGCAGCGGGGGCGTTACCCCGTGGAAAACGGTCCTCACCTGCGAGGAGAACTTCCAGTACTACTACGGCGAGTCCTCGGGAAACCAGCCTACCGACGACGAGGCGCTCGCCGAGACCGACCGCTGGCTCGACGACCCGGATACCGCCCAGCCCCCAGAGCACTACGGTTGGGTGGTGGAGGTCGACCCGTTCGACAAGAACTTCACGCCGCGCAAGCACACCTGGCTCGGGCGCCTCGTCCACGAGAACGTCGCCATCCGGGTCTCCGAGAGCGGGAAGATCGTGGCGTACACGGGCCACGACGCCGAGGACGAGTGCATCTACAAGTTCGTCTCCTCGGGCACCTTCAACCCCGACAGCCGCAACCGGGAGGCGAGCTCCCGGCTGCTCACCGACGGGATGCTCTACGTCGCGGACTTCGCCAACGGCCGGTGGGTAGCCCTCGACTACGAGAATAACCCCATCTTCAAGGACAACGGCTTCAAGGACCAGGCCGACGTGCTAGTGCGCGCTGTCGAAGCCGTCAAGCTCGAGGACCCCGAGACAGGGACCCCGCTCGGTACCCCGATGGACCGCTGCGAGGACATCGAGGTTCACCCCGAGACCGGCACCGTCTACGCGGCGCTGACCAACAACGCCCTGCACGGGAACTTCCACGGGCAGATCATCCGGATACACGAGAAGGACAACAAACCCGAGGCCACGGAGTTCAACTTCGAGATCTTCGCCGCCGGCGGGCCGAACACCGGGTTCTCCAGCCCGGACAACCTGGCCTTCGACCGCGACAACAACCTCTGGATGGTCACGGACATCTCCAGCAGCTACCACAACCAGGGCATCTACAAGCCTTTCAAGAACAACGGGGTCTTCGTGATGCGCGGCGTGGAGGACGACTTTCGGGGGAGACCCGTGCAGTTCGCCAGCGGTCCCGTTGAGGCCGAGATGACGGGCCCCGCCTTCACCCCTGACGGTAAGACCATGTTCCTCGCCGTCCAGCACCCGGGCGAAGAGAGCGAGAGTAAGGAGAACCCCACCAGCACCTGGCCGCACGA
Organism: Rubrobacter sp.; assembly: GCA_016781725.1. GTDB lineage: Bacteria > Actinomycetota > Rubrobacteria > Rubrobacterales > Rubrobacteraceae > Rubrobacter_D. The sequence goes on from JADDPU010000216.1 coordinate 1,764, forward strand.
CGGGGACAACATTCCCAAGCCCTCGGTAGTCGCCATAACCGGGTTCTAACGCCCGCAAGCTTCTGGCGAAGGTCGCGGTGGCGAAGGCGTCGTGGCGCCGGGCGTACCCGACTACCCCTTCCGTCCCGCCCGGCCTCGACCGCCGGGTCGGTGGGTGACCCTCCGGGGTTCGTCCCGGAGGAAACCTGTCCCTGCTCGTCGAGACCGGGTGGCGTCTTTGAGCCCCCCTTCCATGCGGCGTCCTCTATAATGTCCGGCGGATCAGGGGATGGGCGTCGGAAAAGGGGTGCTTCTATGGCGGAGAGGGAGTTTCGGCTACCGGGATCTCCCTACGAGGAGCTCGTCAACATCATAGTGGCGTACGGGACCCGCGACGAGGCTTCCGTGGGTGGTGAGGTGGGCAAACCAGACTCGCTGCACCAGTTGAGCGTCAGCCGCAACAACGCCTTTCTCACGGAGATAGGGGTGCTCCAGGGGGAGAGCAAGAAGCTCATCACGCGCAGCGGACGCTCTCTAGCGCTGGCGCTGGCGCGCAAGGACAGGGACGAGATCCGCGCCAACTGGCGCGCGATAGTCGGGGCCAGCGAGTTCTTGCAGAACGTGGTCGCGGCCGTGAGGCTGCGTGAGGGGATGCTCTACCCCACAGTCCAGGCCTACATAGCCCACGCCGCCGGCCAGCCGCGCAACAAGCCGGTGATGACCGGGGCTGGCGCCATAGTCGAGATCCTCAAGACCTCGGGCCTGCTAAAGGAGGAGGCCGGGGAGCTGGTCGCCCCCTTCGAGGATGAGCCTGAG
>JADDPU010000495.1 GCA_016781725.1 Rubrobacter sp.
TGGTTACGTCTTGCGCTCTCTCGCCTCGGGGGCTTCACGCGCGCTTCGGTCAACGCACTATCCTTCCTCACGCCGCCACCCCGCCCGAGGCGCCGCCGGGAGAGGTCCCAAGCGGGATAGCGGCGAGCATCTCGTCGAAAGCGTTGCGCACCCGCTCGAGTTCCTTGTCGAAGCTCAGGCCGAGGTTGTCGATCAGCCGCTTCAGGCGCTCCAGCAGCTCCACGAAAACCAGCTCTTCGAGGCGCTCCAGGACCTCCTCCACCCGCCCCGCCGTGCCTCCCAGGGTCTCTTCGATCTGGCCGAGGAGGTTTTGGATCTCCTCACGCATGGCCCCGAGCTGTTCTTCGAGGGCCCCTGCTATGTCGTCCAAGACCTCCCTGACCGCCGTCGACACGGCTGCGAGCGTCTCGCCGTAGGTCTCATCGACCTCGCCCTTTATCGTCGCCGGGTTTATATCCTCGAGCGCTCCGGTCAGGGGGTCGAAAAAGTTCTCGCGTATGGAGTCGGCGAGCGCTTCCGGGTCGAGGACGCGCACCTTCCGGCGCACGGGCTCGTAGATGTTCTCCACGGCGTCCTTGAGGTCAATGGGGTTCACGAACATGAGGGCCTCGCGGATGCCCCGAAAGAGGCCGTCGAAGGCCGGTTCGAGCGCGTCTCCGAGCGGGCTTATCTCCTGGAGAAACCGCTCCAGGACCTCCTCCACCCTGTCGAACTTCACGGAGGGTCGCATGGCCCGCAGCCCTGCCAGGATCTCGTCGTGCGTCAGGGGGGTCGGGCTGCGCAGGAACTGTGGGATCACGCCGTCGAGGCTCTCCCGCAGGTCGGCGTACGCCTCCACGGCTCCCGAAGCGTCGAGGGCGTTGATCCTCTGGCGCAGCGCGACTTCCAGGGCGTCGTGAGCCTCGATCAGCGGCCGGATCAGGCTCGCGTCCATCCCTGGCGTGACCAGCGAGATCACCGCGTCGAAGCGCGCCGAGACGGAGACCACGTCGTCCTGCCGATCCGGCGGCGCCGCGCCCGCCTCGACCTCGAAGGCAAGCTTGAGCTTCGGCAGCGCAGACGGCGCCAGCAGCGCCCTGGGATCCAGCCCGGCGAGCCTGGCCTGCCCCTCGCGAAAACCCAGGATGACCGCGTCGGGGTCGAGGGCCTCCAGCCCGAACCCGAGGCCCGAGCGCACGGCGTTCATCGCGTCCGTCAGATCGTCGGGCGGGATCTCCCCGACCATCCCGATGAGCTCGTCGAAGACGGCGTCGAGCGGTTCGGCGAGGCGGCGCAGCGAGAGGTCGGTGTTCACCCTGGTGCTGATCTGCTTGAGCTCCGTGTCGGGGTCCCCAAAGATGGCCTCGGTCACGCCCTCCAGAAACGGGCGCATGCCGGCGAAGAAGCCGGCGAAGGGCTCGGGGAGGTCGATGGCCTCCAGCGCGTCCACGATCGCCGCGCGGACGTTGGAGAGCAGTTCCCGCTGCATGCGGTCCAGCTCGTCGAGCAGGGGGGTTACGTCGACCAGGTCGATCACGTGGTCGATCTGATCGTAAAGCTCGTTGAGCGGGGCTACCCATTCGGAGGGATCCAGGCGGTTGACAGTCGCCATCATCGAGTCGTAGGGAGCTTGCAGAGGGTCGAGCACCTGCCCGGGGGAGAGCCCCTCCAGCCTCTCCACCAGGTCGTCGACTTGCTTCTGGAGCGGGCGCACCAGCGACTGGCCGTTAACCCTCTCGACCGCGTCTCCGACGGCTTCCAACCCCTCACCCACGGGGCCGAGCACCTGTCCGGGGTCGAAACCTTCGATCGTCTCCCGCAGCTGTTCGAACGCCCCGGTGATCTCGTCAAGCAACCCCTTGATCTCGCCCTCCGCGGCCCTGTACCCCTGCTTGAGACCCGAGATGACCTGGTCTTCCAGATCGATCTCCTCGAGCAGGGCGAGCGCAGCCCTCAGGGCCAGCTTCTCCGCGTCAGAGAGCGTATTCGGATCGATAGCCTCTAGCCGCGTGCGCAGCTCGTCGATCTCCGCGATGACCTGGTCGCTGACGGGCTCGAAGCTCAGGGTGTCGAGTTGGGAGAGGAGGTTTGTCAGGTCGTCCATGCGCCCTTCCAGGGCCGCCTGGAGCTCCGCGGTCAGGGTATCGAGCTTGTTCACGGCCGCGGAGAGCTCGCTGATCAGGGCGTCCAGGCCCAGGCTCCTGACGTTGGCCAGTACCAGCTCCACCGTCCCCCGCACGCCTTCGGTGAGCCCCGAGTCGATGTTGTCAGCGACGAACTGCCGCGCCTCGTCCAGTGCGGCCGTGATGCCCTCCTTGATCCGGGTGATGCCGAGCGCATCGAGCTCCTGGCCTACACGCTCCAGCATGGCCTCGACCGTGAGCTGTATCTCCGCCGTAGGGACGCTCTCGATGGCGTTCTCGATGTCCCCGAGGAAGGCCCTGATGGTCTGGCGGAGCTGGCCGATCGGGGAGGAGGCAAAGGTGTCGTGGATAACCGCGCTGAGGGCTTCGATGCGCCGCGTGAGGTCCTGCGCGCCGAAGGTCATGTAGAACCGCGCCAGTATCTCTTCGAGCACCTCGGCCATCTCGT
>JADDPU010000589.1:0-19053 GCA_016781725.1 Rubrobacter sp.
CCCTTGACTGCCGTGCTCACCGACTCCGACATCAACTCGGGCGACCCGGACGTGCTGCGCAACATGATCTTCGTGATCCCCGAGAGGAACCGGATCTTCGAGCTTGCGGACGGATCGTACATGATGCACCCTTCGCTGCTCCTGGACCCGATCATCGCCGTCGCCTTCCTCCTCGGCATCCCGTTCGTGCTGTGGCGCCTGAGGAGCAACCCGGCGGCGCAACTGCTCCTCGGCATGATGTACCTCACTACCGTCGTGGTCTACGTGCCCGCCGTCGCCACGTTCCTTGGGGATAACCTCGTCCTGCCGGGCCAGATCTGGCGTCTGGCCTGGCCGATCCCGCTGGCGGCGTTGCTGGCGCTTGGATGGCTCGCGTGGGAGGCGATCGAGCGCCTCACCTCCCGGCTCGGCGGGTTTGGTCCGGCCGGGCTCGCGGCCCGGGCGCTGCCGTTGGTGGTCTTGATCCTGCTGGCTCTGTGCGCCGTGCCTCCGACGCGGGCCGGCCTCGCCACCGTGCTCGAGTACAAGGAGGCGGCCAGCGAGGCGGGATCCTACCCCGTCGATCCCATCTACCCCTGGTTTCGGGACGAGATAGACTCGCCGCGGGTAGTGCTGGCTTCGGACCTCTTGAGCGCCAGAATCCCAGCCTACTCCTCCGAGGCGAACGTGGTGAGCCGCAGGGGCAGCCTAATCTTGAACGTCCTGCCCCGGTTGAAGGAGCGGGCGCCAGGGCAGGTAGAGGTGCCGCAAGGCGCGCGCGACGTGCAGGTGTTCTTCCGCGGGACCGATCTTGCGACGGGGATCGAGATCCTGCGCCGCCACCGGGTGGATTACGTGATGGTGGAGTCGGGCTCCGGGCTTGACGGGGCCCTGAACGACCTGCGTGGCTTCGAGCCCGTAACGGAGCCAAGCCCGCGATACGACCTCTACGCCGTAAACCTGCAAACGCTCGCCAGGGTCCAAACCGGCGCTAATCCGCCTGAAACCTCGCCACAATGAACCAGCGGTTCCGGCGCGTCCGCCCGGCTCCGCAACGCGAAGACGCCGGTGGGCGAGCCTCGGATCCGGTCGGGTCGATTGCTCACGGCAGGTTACCTTTGAGCGTCGATGGGTGGACTTGCTCCACTTCCTCCGGCGTTGCGGGCTCGTGCTGTAGAATAATCCTTTCGGTACCAGACTCACGGAGGCAGCGCTCTTGACGTTTTTCGGGCAACTCGGCGGCAGGGTGGTCGGCGCCCCCTCGATTCTGGCGGCCAACTTCGCCGAGCTCGCGGAGGAGGTCCGTCGCACGGCGAGGGGCGGGGCGGAGCTCGTCCACTTCGACGTCATGGACAACCACTTCGTTCCGAACCTGACGGTGGGTCCTGCGGTCGCGGCCTCGCTCGCGGCGGCAGTAGATCTGCCCATAGACGCCCACCTCCAGGTGACCAACCCTGACAACCTGATCCCCGCTTTCGTCGAGGCCGGGGTCGTGAGCATCTCCGTGCAGCCCGAGGTCGTGACCCACCTGCACCGCACCCTCGGCATGATCCGGGCCGGCGGCTGCGAGGCCGGGGTTGCCCTCAACCCGACGACGCCGCCCGAGTCCATCTGGTGGGCGCTCCCTTACGTGGACTACGTGAACGTGATGAGCGTGAACCCCGGGTTCGGCGGGCAGGCGTTTATCCCCGAGATGGCAGAGAAGGTACGGCGCCTGAAGGAGATGACAGACGTGCCAATCCAGGTGGACGGGGGCATCACCGCCGGGACCGCCCCGCTCATGGTCGAGGCCGGCGCGCAGGTACTCGTCGCGGGCTCCGCCGTCTTCAAGGAAGATCCCGCCTCCGGGATGCGCAGGATCCTCGACGCCGCTCTCGCCTCCTCGTAGCGGATACCCGGAGGGGCTACTCTCCACGATTGCGATACCTTTGCTTGTTAGAGCCCAGGCCGTGTGGTAATTTGGCCTGGTAACTTTCGGGGGCGGGTGGAATTCCCGCACCGGCGGTGAGCCCGGGCTGGGTCGCGAGGCCATCCTGTCCGGGGAGCCCGCGAGCCTCTGGGGATAGCCCAGCGGTTGAGCCGGTGAAGGGCCGCGAGACGGCCCGTAGTCCGGCGCCGACGGTTAGAGTCCGGATGGGAGAAAGGAAGAAGTGGTACGGGATTCTCTCATGGATCTCGCCCGCAGCCTTGCCGAGCGCGGGCGATACACTGTAGCGCCTAACCCCCTGGTGGGAGCCGTGGTCGCGCGCGGCGGTGTCGTGGTGGGCGAGGGCTGGCATTCTCGGGCTGGCGAGGACCACGCCGAGGTCGTCGCCCTGAGGAATGCCGGGGATGCGGCGCGGGGGGCGACGATCTACGTTACCCTCGAGCCCTGCAACCATCACGGCCGCACGCCGCCCTGCCTCGAGGCCATCTTGCGGGCAGGCGTCTCCCGGGTGGTAGTGGGCGCCCTGGATCAGGACCCGAGGATGCGCGGGAGGAGCGTTGAGGCCCTGCGCGGGGCTGGCGTCGAGGTAGAGGTCCTCGACGACCCGGCCTTCGAGACGCAGAACGAGCAGTTCTTCCACTACATGCGCACCGGGCGACCCTTCGTCCACGTCAAGCTCGCCACCACCCTCGACGGCAGGATCGCCGCCGCCGGCGGCGACAGCCGGTGGGTGACCGGCGAGGACGCCAGGCGCCGGGCGCACGAGCTGCGGGCCGAGGCCGGGGCCGTGCTCGTCGGGGCCGGCACCGCGCGCGCCGACGACCCCCTGCTCACCCCCCGCGGGCTCGAAAATGAGCCCCCGCGCACCACGCGCGTCGTCCTCGATCCCCACCTGACCACGAGCCCCAAGAGCCGGCTGGCCAGGAGCGTCGCCGAGGGACCGGTAGTGATCTTCTGCGGGCGGGACTCCCTGGATGCCCACCAGGGGGAGGGTCTCGAGGCCCTAGGCGTCGAGGTGGTGGCGGCGCCGTCTACGGAGGAGGGATTAGACCTCGGCTACGTCCTCGAGAGGTTGGCGCGCCGGGGGGTAAGGGGCCTCCTCGTCGAGGGCGGGGGAGAGACGGCCACCAGCTTCGTGCGGCAGGGGCTTGCGGACAAGCTCACCCTGTTCTACGCGCCCAAGCTCTTGGGATCGGAGGGGGTGCCCATGATCGGGGCTCTGCGCGCTACCAAGATGGCGGAGTCGCTCAGGTTCTCGGTCTCGGAGGTGGAGCGGTTCGGCGAGGACGTCGCCGTAACGCTCTACCCGGCCCCGGTCGCAGAGGAGGAACGTGTTCACCGGGCTGGTTGAGGAGGTGGGGCGCGTCTCGCGGCTCGAGAGGGGCGCGATGCTGCGCCTGGGCATCTCCGCCGAACGGGCAACAGAGGGGACGCGCGCCGGCGACAGCGTCGCCGTGAACGGCGTGTGCCTTACGGTGGGCGAGACCGACGGCCGGACGTTGACCTTCTACGCCATGCCGGAGACGCTCAGGCGAACGGCGCTCGGCCGTCTCGCCGAGGGCAGCGCTGTCAACCTGGAGCGGGCCATGGCCGCTGGGAGCAGGTTCGGGGGCCACATCGTCCAGGGACACGTGGACGGCGTGGGAGAGGTCATAGGCGTCAGGCCCGAGGGGGAGGCGGAGATCTGGGAGTTCGGGGCGCCCGAGGCTGTGCTCCGCTACGCCGTCGAGAAGGGGAGCATCTGCGTCGATGGGATAAGCCTCACCCTCGTCTCGGTCGAGGAGGGGTCCTTCACGGTCTCGATCCTGCCCCAGACCCGCGCGAACACGAACCTGGCCGAGCTCGGCGAGGGGGACAGGGTGAACCTGGAGGCCGACGTGATAGGCAAGTACGTGGAGCGGCTGCTAGGGCCGCGGATGGTAGAGAGAGTTGCAACCGCCGAGAGGAGCGAAGATGCCGTTTAGTCCCATAGAGGAGATCCTGGAAGACATCAGGGCAGGCAAGATGGTCATCGTCTGCGACGACGAGGACCGCGAGAACGAGGGCGACCTCACGATGGCCGCCGAGCTGGTCACGGCCGAGGACATCAACTTTATGGCCACCCACGGGCGGGGCCTTATCTGCCTGCCGATGGCAGGCGAGATCGTAGACCGCCTCGACATCCCGGAGATGGTCACCCACAACGCCTCGCGCATGGGTACAGCCTTCACCGCCTCCATCGAGGCTAAGGACGGCATCACTACCGGCATCTCCGCCGCGGACCGGGCCCACACCTGCCGGGTCGCCGTTGACGAGGCGACCGGTCCTGAAGACCTCGTCATGCCTGGCCACATCTTCCCCCTGAGGGCCAAGCCCGGCGGCGTGCTGCAGCGCGCCGGGCAGACCGAGGCCGCCGTCGACCTCGCGCGGCTCGCCGGCCTCAAGCCGGCGGGCGTGATCTGCGAGATCATGAAAGAGGACGGCACCATGGCCCGCGTGCCCGACCTGGAGAAGTTCTCGGAGGAGCACGATGTCAAGCTCGTAACCGTAGCCCAGATCATCGAGTACCGCCACGCTTATGAGACCCAGGTGACGTGCGCCGTCGAGACGAAGCTGCCGACCCCCTACGGCGAGTTCCGCCTGCGGGCCTACGAGAACGAGATCGACGAGCTCACCCACGTAGCCCTGGTGATGGGCGAGCCCGAGGGCAAGGACGACGTGCTCGTGCGCGTCCACTCGGCCTGCCTCACCGGCGACGCTTTGCACTCCTTGCGCTGCGACTGCGGCGAGCAGCTCGAGGCCGCGATGGCGCGGATCGCCGCCGAGGGCGAGGGCGTGATCGCCTACATGCAGCAGGAGGGCCGCGGCATCGGCCTCCTCAACAAGATGAAGGCCTACCACCTCCAGGACGAGGGGATGGACACGGTAGAGGCCAACCAGAAGCTCGGCCTCGCCCCCGACCTCAGGGACTACGGGGTGGGAGCCCAGATCCTCAAGGACCTAGACCTCAAGCGCATCCGGCTGCTTACCAATAACCTGACCAAGGTAGTCGGCCTCAGGGGCTTCGGGCTGGAGATCACCGAGCGCGTCCCGATCGAGATGGAGCCTAACGGCCACAACGAGCGCTACCTTAGGACCAAGCGCGAGAAGCTCAACCACGTCTTCGAGAAGTTCTAGGGGGAGGCGTGGAGGGTAGCGACGGGGCCAACCACATCGAGGGCTACCTCTCGGCCGCGGGAAGGTCTTTCGCGGTCGTCGCCTCCCGCTTCAACGACTTTGTAGTGAGGGCGCTGCTCGACGGGGCGCTCGACGCCGTGCGCCGCCACGGGGGAGAGGCGGGGGCCGTGGACGTGGTGTGGGTGCCAGGCTCCTACGAGATACCGGTAGTCGCCAGGGAGCTTGCCCGCTCGGGGCGCTACGACGCGATCATCTGCCTCGGGGCCGTCATCCGGGGCTCGACCGCCCACTTCGATTACGTAGCGGGCGGGGTCGCGGGCGGCATCTCATCGGTGGCGCTCGAGACGGGGTTGCCCGTGATCTTCGGCATAATAACCACAGAGAACATCGAGCAGGCGATAGAGCGCGCCGGCACCAAGATGGGCAACAAGGGCTTCGAGGCCGCCGTCACGGCCATAGAGATGGCCGACCTCATGCCGAAGGTCAGAGAACGCGGCGGGCCCGCGGCCTGAGGACCGCGCCTGGCGGTATGGGGCAGGGGCTAGAGGGTCTGGGCCGGGGAGGGTGCCCCCGCGGAGACCTTCTGGACCTTGAACCCCTTCAGGCAGGAGGTGCAGACCCAGGCCCGCCGCGAGGCGGCGCCCTCCTGGATGCGGACCTTCTGCAGGTTGGGGTTGCGGCGGCGGCGCGTCGCCCTCAAAGAGTGGCTGCGCGCGTTGCCGAAGTCGGGTTTCTTTCCGCACGAATAACAGACCTTCGCCACGAAACTTCTCCTGTGCTAGGATACCGGTCGAATTTGGGGACCCCGGAAGACGCGACTCGCGCGGTCTCCTGGCGTCGGGCGGTGATTGTACCAGATCGTTGGGATTAACCTAGAGCGGAGGAGAGGGCGTCCTGGTAACCGGGCGGTACGCCGGGTGTTTATGAAGCGTAGAGCGAAGGGTTCTTGGAGATGGCGATAGAGGTGACCCACATGGTGGCCGCGGCGCACGCGGCGCTCAAGGGCCAGGTCGCCCGCATCAACGCGCTGAACGTCTATCCCGTCCCTGACGGGGATACGGGCACCAACATGCTTCTGACCCTCCAGTCGGCGCTCGAGGAGACCTCGGGCAAGACCTACGCCACGCCCGAGGAGGCGAGCAGGGTCGGGGCCAGGGCCGCGCTCATGGGCGCCAGGGGGAACTCCGGGGTCATTCTCTCGCAGATGATCCGGGGTGCCTGCGAGGTTCTCGCCCAACGTACCTCCCTCGATGCCGAGACCTTCGCCTTGGCGCTCGACGGGGCGCGCGAGAGGGCCTACGCCTCCGTGCGCGAGCCCGTCGAGGGGACCATGCTTACCGTCATAAAGGACGCGGCCGACGCCGCGCTGGCCGCGCGGGAGGACGCGGACTTGCATACCGTGGTACGGAAGGCCGCGGAGGCGGCGCACGACTCGGTGCGGCGCACGCCCGAGCAACTGCAAGTGTTGCGCGAGGCCGGGGTGGTTGACGCCGGGGGATTGGGGGTGGCGGTGATCCTGGACGGGCTCTACGCCTGCGTCACCGGGCAAGAGATCGAGGTCGACCCACAAGAAGCCGGCGATGAGAGCCCCGACCTCGACGCGATTCACGCGATGGAGGAGGCTTGGGGGTACTGCACCGAGTTCTTCGTGGACGGCTTCGACGGGGACCCCGAGGCTTTCGAGGAGCACATCTACGCCTCGGGCAGGAGCGTCCTCGTGGTGGTAGACGAGGCCCTGGTCAAGGTCCACGTCCACACGCAGGACCCGGGTGCCACCCTCTCCTACGCCGGCCGCTTCGGCCGGCTCGCTGGCGTCAAGGTAGAGGACATGGAGGCGCAGGTCCACGCCCGCGAGCCGGAATCGCGAGAAGGAGAAGGGATTGCCGCTGCGAACCTCGGCGTCGTCGTCGCGAGTAGGGGGGAAGGCAACAGGGCCCTCTTCGAGCAGATGGGGGCTGTCGTCATCGAGGGCGGGCAGGGCGAGAACCCGAGCGCTGCCGATCTGGCCCGGGCGGCGGAGAGGACGGGCGCAGGCTCCGTAGTACTGCTCCCCAACAACAAGAACATAGTCCCGACCGCCGAGCGGGTCGGGGAGCTGACGGACGCAAAGACCTACGTAGTGCCGACCACGAGCATAGCGGCTGGGCTTGCGGTGATGGTCGGCTTTGATGCCGAAGGGGAGCCTGAGGAGGTAGTCGAGGAGATGCGCGAGATCTCCGGCTCCCTGAGCGTGGCCGAGGTAACGCGCGCGGTGAGGGACGCCCGCGTCGGCGGCCGCGAGGTGGCCGAGGGGTCGTTTATCGGGTTCCTGGATGGGGAGCTGGTCTCCGTCGGGAAGGGCGTGGAAGAGGTCGCCCTGGCGCTCGCCGAGGAGCTCGTGGGCGAGGGCGCCGACCTGCTCACCCTGCTCCGCGGTGAGGACCTCGAGGAGACGGAGCTTCGGGCCATAGAGCGGGCCATCCGCGGGCTCGACGATTCGGTGGAGGTCGAGGTCAGGGACGGTGGCCAGCCGCTCTACCCGCTGCAGATGGTGGCGGAGTAGTGACCACGGCCGTAGTGACCGACTCGACCACGAGTTTGGCGCCCGGCGTCCTGGAGCGCCCGGACTTCCGGATGGTCCCGCTCACGTTCCACTTCGGGCCGGACGAGAGCTACACGGACAAGGTAGACATGTCCAACAAAGAGTTCTACGACCGCTTGCGCGACGCCGAGGACTTCCCGACCACGGCCCAGCCCCCCGTGGGGGCCTTCCTCGAGGCCTACGAGGCCCTCGCCGCCTACGACGACATACTCGTCCTCACGCTCTCGAGCAAGCTCAGCGGGACCTACGACTCGGCCTCGCAGGCGGCCGAGATGGTGGACCGGCGCGTCGAGGTCCTCGATACGCGCAGCGCGGAGATGGGGTCGGGCTTGATCCTGCTGGAGGCCCTCCGCCGGATCGACGAGGGCGGCGAGTTCGCCGAGGTGCGCCGGGCCGCCGAGGCGGCGGTCGCCCGCTGCAACGTCCTCTTCGCGGTCGGCACGCTCGAGTACCTGGCGAAGAGCGGGCGAATCGGGCGGGCCCAGCGGCTCCTTGGGACGGCGCTGGACGTTCGGCCGGTCCTGAAGGTGGCCGACGGCGAGGTCGTGCCCCTCAAGCGAACCCGCGGGCGCAGGCGCCAGCTGGCGGCGCTCGTGGAGGAGGTCAAGCCTGCCGCCGAGGCCGGGCGCCCGCTCTTCTTCGGGCACAGCGCCGCGCCGGAGCTCCTCTCGGAGCTCGCCGAGAGGCTCGGCGTGGAGGAGAAGCTCGTAGCGGAGATCGGCGGGGTGGTGGGGTCGCACGTCGGCTTGGGAGCCTATGGCGTGGCCCACCTCTAGGGGTAGCTCCGCGGCCGGGGCCCCGCTCCCGGCCAGAACTACCCTGACCGACCTCAGGGCGCGCCCCGTAACCGAGCTCCCCGGCGTGGGGCCCCGCATCGAGGCGGCGCTCGGGGCTCTCGGCGTGGCTACGCTGGCCGACATGATCTCGCACTACCCCTCCCGCCACGAGGACCTCTCGAACGTCAAGAGGATCTCCGAGTTGCGCGTCGGGGAGCGGGCCACCGTCGTGGGGACTGTGGTCGGCACCCGGCCCGTGGGCAGGCCCGTGCGCGGCCGCTCCCCGGGCTTCTCGGCCCAACTCTACGACGGCACCGGCTACCTGCCCGTCACCGTCTGGGGGAGGGGCTGGCTGCTGAACCAGCTCCTGCCCGAGGTCCGCGTCGTGGTCTCGGGCGAGGTGCAGAGCCGCTACGGTATTCAGCTCGTCGCCAAGAGCATCGAGGTCGTCGACGACCCGGCCGGCGAGGACGGCCCGCACTCAGGGCGCTTCGTGCCCGTCTACCCGGTCAACAAGGGTATACAGGCGCGGAGGATGCGGACCCTCATCCACAGGGCCCTCGACGAGGCAGGCCGCGTCCTCGACCCGCTGCCGGCCGAACTGCTCGCGCGTCACGGCCTGCCGAATTTGCACGACGCGATCCACGAGGTCCACTTCCCGACCGATCGTCCGCGCTTGAAGGCAGCGATGCGGCGCCTGGTCTTTCACGAGCTCTTCCTCATACAGACCGGCCTCGCAGCCCGCAAGGCGCGACTCGACCGGACCGAGGTCGGTGGCCGCCACCCGGGTGACGGCAGCCTCCTCAACCCTTTCTTGAGGAGCCTCCCGTTCGGGCTCACCCCAGCCCAGGAGCGGGTGATCTCCGAGGTCTTAGACGACATGCGCCTGGAGAAGCCCATGCGCCGGCTCCTGCAGGGAGACGTGGGGAGCGGCAAGACCGTGGTCGCCGTCGCAGCGCTCCTGACCGCCGTCGAGGCAGGGGGGCAGGGCGCCATCATGGCCCCGACGGAGGTCCTCGCCGAGCAACATTACCTCTCGATCTCGGCGGCCCTCGCCGAGCTGCCGATAGAGGTAGTTCTGCTCACCGGCTCGCAGACCGCCGCGGAGAGGCGGGCGGCGCTCGAGAAAATCGAGGGCGGCGAGGCCCACGTCGTCGTGGGTACCCACGCCCTGATACAGAGGGGCGTCGAGTTTCGGGACCTCTCGCTCGTGGTAGTGGACGAGCAGCACCGCTTCGGGGTCGGCCAGCGCACGGTGTTCCGGGAGAAGGGGACTACCCCCGACACGCTCGTCATGACGGCCACGCCGATACCGAGGACGCTCTCGCTCACGCTCTACGGGGATCTCGAGGTCTCCGTGATCGACGAGCTGCCCCCTGGGCGCAAGCCGGTCGAGACGAGGGTAGTCGACCCGGCAGGAGGGCGGGCCGAAGCCTACGAGGAGGTCAGACGAGAGCTCGAGGAGGGCCGCCAAGCGTACGTGATCTGCCCGCTGGTCGAGGAGTCAGAGGCGCTCGAGGACGTGCGCGCGGCCGAGGAGCTGCACGAGGAGCTTGCGGGGGAGGTCTTCCCTGACCGGCGGGTCGGGCTACTTCACGGGCGGATGAGGGCGCAGGAGAAGCGCGAGGTCATGGCCTCATTCAGGGCTGGGGAGATCGAGGTTCTCGTTGCTACGGTAGTCGTCGAGGTCGGGGTGGATGTTGCGAACGCGAGCGCGATCGTGATCGAGGGCGCCGAGCGCTTCGGCCTCTCCCAGCTCCACCAGCTTAGGGGCCGCGTGTGCAGGGGGACCCATCCGCCCCGTTGCTTTCTCGTTGGGGACCCCAAGACAGAAGACTCCGGGCGGCGGCTCGAGGCGCTGGAGGAGCACCAGGACGGCTTCAAGCTCTCCGAGGTCGACCTGGCGATCCGGGGCGAGGGCACCCTCTTCGGGAGCCGCCAGAGCGGGATGCCAGACCTCAAGGTGGCGAAGCTGTTGCGGGATATCGACGTGCTCGTCGAGGCGCGTCGCGAGGCGTTCGCGCTCGTCGCCGATGATCCGACCCTCAAGCGCCCGGACCACAGGCCGCTGCGGCGCGAGATCCGGGAGCTTCTCGGCTCGAACGTCGAGTGGCTCTTCAGGGAGTAGCGAGCAGGTGAGGGTGATAGCGGGAACGGCGCGCGGCACGCGGCTGGCCCCGGTGCCAGACGGCGTGCGCCCGACCTCGGACCGCGTGCGGGAGAGCCTCTTCAACGCTTTAGGGCAGTTCTTCGACGGCGGGCTTGTGCTAGACCTCTACGCCGGGACCGGGGCTCTGGGGATAGAGGCCTTGAGCCGCGGGTGCGAGAGGGCGGTCTTCGTCGAGCGGGACGGGCGGGCGCGGGCCGCGATCATAAAGAACCTCGAACGCACGGGCTTCGCCGACCGGGCCGAGGTAATCGGGGGGGAGGTAGAGCGCCAGCTCGGGCGGCTCGAGCGAAGAAAAGAACCATACAATTTGATCTTCGCGGACCCACCATATAGAATCGCGGCGGCGGAGGTCGGGGGAATCTTGTACCGGCTAGGCGCGCTGCTCGGGCCCGAAGGACGGGTCGTGGTCGAGAGCGGCGAGGCTCCGGCGGACGGCGCAGGAGGCGAGAAAGGGGTGACGCGCCGCTACGGTGGCACGTTCGTAACCGTATTTGAACGGTCGGAGCTAACAATGATCGTCGCAGTCTGTCCCGGAAGCTTCGATCCCGTGACCATGGGGCACCTGGACATCGTCCGGCGTGCCTCCAGGATCTTCGACCACGTGGTGGTCGCCGTCGGGAGCAACCTGCGCAAGGCACCGAGGCTCCCGGCGGTCGAGCGGGCCAGGCTCATAGAGAAGGTCACAGGCGACCTGGACAACGTCTCGGTGGAGGTGATGGAGGGGCTCCTGGTGGATTTCGCCAGGGAACAGGGCGCGCAGGCCATAGTAAAGGGCCTTCGGGCCGTCTCGGACTTCGAGTCCGAGTTCGAGCAGGCGCAGCTCAACCGGACGCTACTGCCAGACCTCGAGACTGTGTTCATAATGGCCTCTGCGGAGCACAGCTTCCTCTCGTCGAGCGCGGTGCGGGAGATAGCGTCGCTTGGGGGCGAGGTGCGCGGGCTAGTGCCCGACGGCATCCTCGAGACCGTGCGCCGGATATATTCGGGCGCGGACGGTAAAATACAGGGAGCGTAGGCGAAGGATAAGGTTGTCGACAATGGACGTACTGGTACTCATAGACAGGTTGGAAGAGCTGGTCGAAGACGCCAGGAGCTTCCCTGGCTTCGGCAACACGGCGATGATCGACCGCGACGCCGCCTTCGACATCATAGACCAGATGCGCCAGACGATACCCGAGGAGCTAAAGCAGGCGCGCTGGATCGTCAAGGAGCGTCAGGCGATGCTCGACGAGGCCCGCAGCGAGAGCGACCGCATCATCCGCAGCGCCCAGGACGAGGCCGAGAAGATCACCTCGGAGGAGGAGGTCCTAAAACGCGCCGAGAAGCGCAGCGCTGAGATCATGGAGGACGCCCGCCGCCGCGAGCGCGAGATACGCCTCGGTGCCGAGGACTACGCCGACGAGGTCCTCGCGAACCTGGAGGATAACCTGGGCAAGCTGCTCGAGGCAGTTCAGCGGGGCCGCTCGAAGCTCCAGGGCGTCCAGGAGCAGTAGCGGGTAGTAAACTAACGGTATGAACGAGTATATCCCCCTTAAACGACCCGGGGCCGAGGTCGGCGACAGGCATGAGGTCCGCGCCGAGTTTCCGGTCGAAGCCTTCGACCTCTACGGACGCCACCACGAGGTGACCCACGCCGAGGCGGACGTGGCAGTCACGCGCCTCGCCGAGGGCCTGCACCTTGACCTGCGGGTCCGGGCCGACCTGCTGACGACGTGCGACAGGACGCTCGAGCCGACGGAACTCCGGCTGGAGTTCGGGGACTCGGAGTTCCTTGCGGGGCCGAGCAACGCCGAGGTCTCCGTCCAGGACTGGACCCTGGATCTGACGCGCTACACCGAGCGCGCGCTGCCGACCGAGGTCCCGATGCAGGTCTTTTGCCCAGGCACCAAGCCCGTCCAGTCCGAGGGCGGGGACGACGAGGTAGACCCGCGCTGGCGGGGACTCGGCGGCCTCTTCGCCGCGGGCTTCTAGGATTTCTGACCAAACAGGAGGTAACACCATGGCCGTACCGAAGAAGAAGACGTCAAGCGCCCGCAGAGACCAGCGCAGGGCCCACCACGCGCTCTCCGGACCGAGGCTCGCCGCCTGTCCGAACTGTGGGGAGCCGCACGTCCCGCATCGGGTCTGCCGGGAGTGCGGCTACTACAAGGGCCGCACCGCGGTAGCCGTAGAGGGCACCGAGTAACCCGAGCCCACAGCGCCACCCAATGCGGATCGCGGTAGACGCCCTCGGCGGGGACAACGCCCCGGAGGAGGTCGTGGCCGGCGCGGTCGGTGCCGCGAAGAGGTTGCCGCGAGACGAGATCCTGCTAGTTGGCGACCCTGGCACCATCGGGGCGAGCCTGGGCTCTGACTCGCCCTCGAACGTCTCGGTTCGCGCGGCGGGCGCCGCCGTCGGGATGGATGAGGAGCCTTCGACGGCCTTGAGGCGGCGTCCTGACGCGAGCGTCGCCGTGGCGGCGGGGATGGTGCGCGACGGCGAGGCCGACGCCCTCTTCTCCGCGGGGAGCACGGGGGCTACCGTGGCGGCGGCCCTGCTTCGGATCGGCCGCCTCAAGGGTTGTCGCAGGCCGGCCATCGCCACGGTGCTGCCTTTCCCCTCGCCCGCCATCTTGCTCGACGCCGGGGCGACCGTCTCGTGCAGGCCGCAGGACCTCCTGAATTTCGCTATTCTTGGGGCAGTGTTCGCGGAGCGCTACTTCGGGTTGGAAGGCGCGGCCAGGGTCGGGCTCGTCAACGTCGGGGAGGAACCCGGGAAGGGGACCGACCTGGCCAAGGAGGCGCACGCCCTGATCTCCGCCTCCGGGGTGCGTTTCGTCGGTAACGTGGAGGGAAGGGACGTGGGGCGCGGGGTGGCCGACGTGCTGGTAACCGACGGCTTTACAGGCAACGTCGTCCTCAAGACCGCCGAGGGGGTCGCGCGCGAGATACTCGGCATGGTCCGCTCGGCGATGACGGGTAGCTTGGTGAGCAAGCTCGCCGCCGGCGTCCTTCGGCCGCGGCTCGTTAGGGTGAGAGACCGCGTAGATCCCGAGAACTACGGGGGTTCCTACCTGCTCGGCGTCAGGGGTCCCGTGGTGATCGGGCACGGCAACTCCAGGGCCAGGGGTGTCGAGAACGCGATAGTAGGCATCTCGCGCACCGGCGGCGGGCTTACCGCGGCGCTGGAGGACGCCCTGGGCTCCGTCCACGCGCGCCAGGTCGAGGGGGCATCTTGAACAACCGACCCGTGGGCAGGATCGTCGGGGTCGGGCGCGCGCTCGGGAGCAGGGTAGTGACCAACACCGATCTGGAGGGCGTCCTCGACACGACGGACGAGTGGATCTCCACGCGCACCGGCATAAGGGAGCGACGCTTCGTGGGTGAGGGCGAAAGTTGCGCGACGCTCGCGATCGAAGCCTCAAAACAGGCGCTCGAGCACGCCGGGGTCGAGGCCGGGTCCATAGATCTCATCATCTGCGGGACCTCGACCGCGCCCGAGTCCATGCCCTCTGTTGCGTGCTTGATCGGGGAGGAGATCGGGGTCCCCGGCGTAGGTGCTATGGACCTGGCGGCGGCCTGCTCCGGCTTCTCCTACTCCGCGACCGTGGCGGCCTCCATGCTACGAAGCGGCGTGGCCTCGAGGGTCCTGCTCGTCGGCGCCGACGCGATGAGCACCATCGTCGACCAGGCCGACCGCTCGACTGCCGTGCTCTTCGGCGACGGCGCCGGCGCCGCCGTGCTCGACTCAGGAGACGGGGAGTCAGGGTTCGTCGACCACATCCTCGGCGCCGACGGCCGCGGGGCGCCGCTCGGGCGCGCCGGGCACCCTGGCGACGACCACAAGCTGTTCCAGAACGGCCGTGAGGTATTCAAGTTCGCGGTCAGGATCTTCCCCGAGATGGTGGAGAAACTTCTGTCCAGGAACAACGTCGCTCCCGGGGAGGTCCAGTACGTCATCCCCCACCAGGCGAACGCCAGGATCATAAAGGCGGCTGTGAAGAAGATGGAGGTGCCCGAGGAGCGCGTCGTCATCAACCTGAACAGGTTCGGGAACACCTCCGCCGCGAGCATCCCGCTCTCGTACCCCGACATCTACGACGAGATGGAGCCGGGCAAGTACATAGTCACCGTGGGCTTCGGGTTCGGCCTCACCTGGGCCGCGAACCTTTACAGGATCTAAGGGTGCACCGAGAGGAGATCAGGCGCGCCGTGGTCTTTCCGGGACAGGGCACCGTCGGGGGCGAGGTCTCGGGGAGCGTGCGCGAGGCGGTCCAGGGGTACCTCGGTGAGACCGAGACTCCCTACCAGCTCTCCGTCTTCGCCGCCACCGTGGATCTCCTGTACCGGCTGCGGGAGCGCGGGATCGTCCCCGACGTCGTGGCCGGTCACTCGCTCGGGGAGTACGCCGCCGCCCACGCCGCTGGCTCTTTAAGGCTCGAGGACGGGGTAAGGCTCGTGGCCGAGAGGGACCGCCTGATGGGCGAGGCGGCGCGGGAGAGGCCCGGGGGAATGGTCGCCCTCGTCGGGGCCGACCCGGCCGAGGTCGCGCGGGCCGCCGAGGAGGCCGAAGGGGTGGTAGTGGCGGCCAACTTCAACACGCCGCGACAGACGGTGATCTCCGGGGAGAGATCGGCGCTCGAGGCCGTGGGCGAGAGGGTCCGTGGGCGGAAGGTGGCGTTGAACGTGGCAGGGGCGTTCCACTCGCCGCTGATGCAACCCGCCTCGCGCAAGATGGAGGCGCTCCTCGCCGAGGTAGCGCTCGAGGAGCCGGAGATCCCGATGGTAGGAGCGACGGACGGGGCGGTGCTGTCGACGGCCGAGGAGATCAGGGAGGCTCTGCGCGGCCAGATGCTCTCGCCTGTGCGGTGGGTGGCCGTCGTGGAGCGCTTTATAGAGCTTGGGGTTAGAGAGATCTTCGAGGCGGGGGAGGACGGTACGCTGACCAGGATGCTGCGGGACTTCAAGAGAAAAGATGTCGAGGGCCACGCGGCTGGGGAGGTGCTTTCGTGAAGGCGCCTCTGGGGCCGGCCGAGATCCGCGAGCTCATACCGCACCGCTACCCGTTTCTGCTCGTGGACAGGATCGAGGAGCTAGAGCCGGGGGTGAGGGCGGTCGGCCTGAAGAACGTTTCCCAGAACGAACCCTTCTTCCAGGGGCACTTTCCTGACTACCCGGTCATGCCCGGCGTGCTGATCATCGAGGCTATGGCGCAGGTCGGGGCAGTCGGTGTCATGGCGGGTGGAGAGCACCGGGAGAGGCTCGCGCTCTTCGCCGGGATAGACGGGGTGCGGTTCAGGCGGCAGGTCGTGCCAGGCGACGCCTTGAGGATGGAGGTCGAGATCACCCGCCTCAAGGGCAAGGTGGGCCGGGGCAGGGGCCGGGCAACTGTAGAAGGCGAGCGGGTCTGCGAGGCGGAGTTGATGTTCGCCTTCGCCGACAGGGGGGAGGTCGGGTGATCGAGGGCGGCAGGGTCGCTGTCGTCACCGGCGGGGGACGCGGCATCGGGCGCGAGATCGCCCTGCGCCTCGCCAGGGAGGGCGCGGACGTGGCGATCTCGTACCGTAAGGCCGAGGCGGCGGCCGAGGCGGCGGCGGAGGCGGTGCGCGAGGCCGGGGTCAGGTGCGAGCTCTTCAGGGGCGACGTGGCAGCGCCGGGGGACGTGGACGATCTCTTCAAAGGCGTCAACGAGGCGTTCGGGCGGTTGGACATCCTCGTCAACAACGCCGGCGTCACGCGGGACAACCTCATGATGCGCATGAAGGAGGACGAGTTCGACGAGGTCTTGCGGACCAACCTCAAGGGCACCTACCTGTGCACGCGGGCTGCCTTGAGGCCGATGGTGCGGGCCCGGTGGGGCCGCATCGTGAACATCTCCTCGGTTGTCGGGCTCGTCGGGAACGCCGGGCAGGCCAACTACGCGGCCTCCAAGGCGGGGATCATCGGCTTTACGAAGAGCGTGGCAAGGGAGGTTGCGCAGCGCGGCATAACGGCCAACGTGGTGGCTCCGGGGTACGTGGAGACGGAGCTCACCGGGAGCCTGCCCGAGAAGGTCAAGGACCAGATAAAGGCGCAGGTCCCGTCGGGCCGCTTCGGGGAGGCCGGGGAGGTGGCCGAGGTGGTAGCTTTCCTGGTCGGCGAGGGGGCCGGATACGTCACAGGACAAACCGTGGCCGTGGACGGCGGCATGACTATGCAATAGGGTATTTTCGGTTTACACTACGCGCTATCCCGCAGAGGGGTGGTCGTAACGTGTAGCAAACCGCGGAGAGGAGAGACGACTTGGAGCGCGAAGAGGTACTCGGCAAGATCCAGGAGATAACCGCCGACCGGCTAGGAGTGGACGAGGGCGACGTGACCCCCGACGCCTCCTTCCGCGAGGACCTGGAGGCTGACTCTTTGGATCTCGTGGAGCTCATCATGGAGCTAGAGGAGCAGTTCGGGATGGAGATCCCCGACGAGGAGGCCGAGAAGATCACCACGGTCGACGAGGCCGTCGAGTACGTGATGGAGCACCAGGCCGCGTGACCGAGCCCGCCTCAACAAATGGTAGGGGAAGGGCGCTCATAACCGGCGCCGGCGCCGTGACGCCCCTTGGGATCGGGGTCGAGAACTTCTGGGACGCGTCGTTGCACGGCAAGAGCGGGATAGGGGAGATCACCCTCTTCGATCCCTCTCCGTATCCGTCCCGGATCGCCGGGGAGTGCTCGGACTTTGACCCGACGGACTTTATGGGCAAGAAACAGGCCCGCAGGATGGACCGCTTCGCCCAACTCGGCATCGCGGCCGGCATCGAGGCCGCCGAGAGCGCAGGGGTGGCCGATATCGTCAGGACTAACCCCGAGAGGGTCGGCATAGTGATGGGCAGCGGCATCGGGGGCCTCTCCACCTGGGAGCGCGAGTACCGCGTTTTGAGCGAGCGGGGGGCGGGCCGGGTGAGCCCGTTCCTGATCACGATGATGGTCCCGAACATGGCCGCGGGGCAACTGGCGATCATGCTCGGGGCGACGGGCCCGAGCCAGTGTCCGGTCCTTGCGTGCGCGACCGGCGGCGAGGCCATCGCCGAAGGGCTCGAGCTGATCCGGCGCGGCGACGCCGACGTGGTGATCGCCGGCTCCTCCGAAGCCCCGATCACGCCGCTCTCCATGGCCGGTTTTTGCGCGATCCGGGCGGTCAGCCGCCGCAACGACGAGCCGGCCCGGGCGAGCCGGCCCTTCGACGCGGGCCGCGACGGGTTCGTTATGAGCGAGGGCGCGGGAGCCGTCGTCCTCGAGAGCGAGGAGCACGCGGCGCGGCGGGGCGCCGAGCCCATCGCGGCCGTCGCCGGCTACGGGCGCACCACCGACGCCTACCACGTCACAGCCCCCGACGAGGAGGGCAGGGGCGTCGAGCGCGCCATGCGCCACGCCCTGGAGGACGGGGGGCTGACCCCAGAGCAGATCGGGCACGTCAACGCCCACGCCACGGCGACCCCGACCGGGGACGGCCCGGAGTCGAAGGCGATCTCCAGGGTCGTGCCGCACGCGCTGGTCTCGGGAACAAAGTCCATGACCGGCCACTCCTTCGGGGCCGTCGGGGCGACCGAGGGCATCATGTGCGCCCTGGCCATCAAGCACAAGGTAGTCCCGCCGACCATCAACCTGGAGACGCTCGCCGACGACTGCGAGCCGCTGAACTATGTCGGGAACGAGGCCACCGAGGCCCCCGACCTCGAGGCGGCCATCTCGAACTCGATGGGCTTCGGCGGCCACAACATCGTGGTCGCGTTCACGAGTGTACAATAAGGAACGAGATGTCTATAAGAGACCTCATAGCGGTCCTACCGGAACCTTTGAGGCAGCGCTCCCTGACCCACCCGAGCGTCGCCGACCCTTACGAGTCGAACGGGCGGCTCGAGTTCTTAGGGGACTCGGTCCTGAACAGCCGGGTGGCCGAGCTGGTCTTTCACGGCTACCCCGAGCTTCTTGAGGGAGACCTCACGCGCATCCGCGCGCACCTGGTCAGAAAGTCCTTCCTCGCCACGGTCGGCCGGGGCGAAGGCATAGAGGAGATGATCGAGAGCTCCGTCATCAACGACTCGGTGATCGCCGACACCGTGGAGGCCATACTCGGGGCAGCTTACCTCATAGACCGCGAGCTTGCCCTGCGAACCGTGGATGAGATCTTCAACCCCTCTGAGGTCGACACAGACGAGCTGCGCGACTGGAAGACGCTCCTGCAGGAGACGCTGCAGGCCGACGGCCTCAGGCCTACCTACCGCGTGATCTCCAAGCAGGGACCCGCCCACAGGCCAAGGTTCGTCTCCGGGGTCTCCGTTGACGGCCGCGAGGTCGCCACCGGCGAAGGCAGCTCGATCAAGGAGAGCGAGCAGACCGCGGCCCGCACGGCCCTGGAGATCCTGGGCATCCGCCCCGTCCCGCGCTCCACCGTCGAGGTGCACGTCGGGGCGTAGCCGCGCCACGCAACTCTCTCGCACCAGCCAGAC
>JADDPU010000589.1:19162-27992 GCA_016781725.1 Rubrobacter sp.
ATCCCCGAGGTCCCGATACCTTGCGCGGCGGCCGACAGGGCGCTTACGGCCGAAAACCGGAGCGTGAAGGCCCGTTTGCTGGGCTTTTCGGCGTGCTTTCGGTGTGAAAGTTGCGTAAAATACGGGTTAAGTGCTCTCGGCGATCTATATCAAGGGTTTCAAGACTTTCGCCAGGCCGGTGAGGATGCCGCTCGAAGGGGGCGTCACGGCCATCGTCGGCCCCAACGGTTCTGGGAAGAGCAACATCACGGACGCGGTGCTCTTCGCGCTCGGGGAGCAGAGCCCCGGGGTCTTGCGCGCCGGGGCGATGAGCGAGTTGATCTTCGCGGGGTCAGAGACGCTGCCCGCCGCGGCCGCCGCCGAGGTAACCCTGGTTTTGGACAACGAGGCGGGAGGGATCTCAGTTCCTTACCGGGAGGTCTCGATCACGCGCCGCATCTCGCGCGCCGGCGAGACGGAGTACAGGCTCAACGGCTCCAGGGCGCGTCTGGCCGACGTGCGGGCGGTCGCTGGCGAGGCCGGGCTGGGCCGTCACAGCATCCTGCGCCAGGGGGCCGTGGACGCCATAGTCGCGGGCGGGGCCGCGGCCTGCCGCCTCGCCCTGGAGGAGGCCGCGGGGTTAGGCGTCTACCGCAGAAGGCGCCTCTCTGCGAGCCGGCGGCTCGAGCGGGCTGACGTCCAGCTCGAGCGGAGCCGCCAGCTCGAGGCGGAGCTCGCCTCCCAGCTAAAGAGGATAGAGCAGGAGGCGAGGGCTGCGCGGGAGTACCGGGAGATCGAAGCCCGCTACCGCGAGCTCTCCCTGGCCCACCTCTACAGGGTCGCAACCAGGGAGCTCGACGGCATCAGGGAGCGCCTGAACGCCGCCCAGGCCAGGGTCGTGGAACTGGCCGCGGCCGAGCGGGGCGTCCGCGAAGAGGAGCGCTCCATCGAGGAGCGGCTGCGCGGCCTGGAGGAAGACCTCCGAGGAACCGAGCAGCGCCTGGAGTCGCTCGAGGACGGGACCGAGGACCTGCGGGCCGAGACCTTGCGATCGGATAAGCTTCTCCTCCGCCTGGAGGCCGGTCGCGGGCGCGAAGGGGAGCGTCGTCTCGCCGTCTCCCGCCTCGGGGAAGAACTCCGGCGGGTCTCCGAGGCCGTCTCGAGCCTGCAGGAGAGGGCCGAAGCCCTCGGGGCCGAGCGCGTCGCCAGGCGCGAAGAGGCCGCCCGGTTGCAGCGGGTTCTCCAGGATGCTCGTGGCGAGGATGCTGCGGCCGAGAAAGAACGGGTGCGGCTGGCCCGAGACCTGGAGAGGGTGCGTTCCCGCCTCGCCCGCGTCCTGCCCGAAGAGGAGCGTCGCGTCGCGTCCGAGGAGGATCTCTCGCGCCTGGCCGACGCGGCCGAGAGGCTCGCGGCCCCCGACGATCACGATCCGGCTACGAGCCTCCGCGCGGTGCGGGAGCGGGTAGGTCACCAGCTGGCGCGCGCCGAGGGGCTGGCCGAGAGAGCGAGCCACCGGCGCGGGGCTCTCGCCGCCGCCGTCGGGCGGGCGGAGTCGCGGGTGCGGGCGCTGCGGGAGACGGCCCCCGAAGACGTGGGTACCCGGCTCTACGAGGTCGTGCGGGCGCGCCCCGGCTACGAGGTGGCCGTTGAGGCCGCCCTCGGCGGCTACGGCGCGGGGGTGCTGGCGGAGAACGTGGATGAGGGGATAGAGCTCCTCTCAGAGGCCGTCCCCGTAGCCGTGCGGCTGGACGCCAGGGCGCTGCACACCAACGGAGACCTTCCGGGCAAACCGCTCCTCGAATGCGTCGAGGTCCTGGACGCCCGCTACGCGGGGGCCGTGGAGCGCTTGCTTGCCGGCATCTTCGTGGTAGAGAACCCGACCGACGGCGCCGACGCGAACGGGTACGTCGCCGTCACGCGGGAGGGCCTGAGGCTGACGCGGACTAGCGTCAGCCTCACGCCCGGTTCCGGGGGCTTCGCGCGGGAGGCCAGGCTCTCTTTGCAGCTGGATCTGTTGAAGGCCCTCAAAGACGGACCCGGCGGCATGCTCTACGACCTGAGGGGCGAACTCTCGGACGCCTCGGGGCGTTTGGAGATGCTCGCCGCGGCGTTACAAAGGGTCTCGGTCCTCGCCGAACGGACAGCCCGAGCGCGCGCGGAGATCACCCGCGAAGCGCGACGCCGTCACGCGACCGCCCGGAGCACCCGCGAGGATCTTCTGGAACGCGAGGGGATCGCCCGCACCCTGACCCGCGAGGCTTCGGGGATCGAGGCAGCGCTTACGAGCGCCGGCGCGGCCTCGGAGCGCGCAAGAGAAGACCTCGCCGCAGCCTCGGTCGCCGCGGAGGCAGCCCGCGCGGCCTCCACCGAGGCGGACGGGCGGTCCTCTAGCCTGCAAACCGCGCTCGCCGAGGGTCGACGACGACGCGAGGCCCTCTCGCGAAAGCTCGAGCGGGCCAAAACCCCCGAGAGAGGGGCCCAAAAGATCGAGCCCCTCCTCGGCCGCACGGCGGGCGCCGCCCGAGAGCTCGTCGCTTCTATCCGCGAGCGCAGGGACGCGCTGCGCCGGCTGAGAGCTGGGGCCGCCGATACCCACCGCGAAGTCTCCGGCGCGCGGAGTGCCCTCTCCAGGAAGGCTGTGGACCTCGCCGGCCAACTCGCCACCGCCCGCGCCGAAGCGGACCGCCTCGCCGAAGAGGTGGCGAGGGTCGAGGCCGCTTCGGCCGGGGCGGCCGAGGAGATCGAGGTCGAGTGGGGCGCGACCCTTGACGCTGCCCGCCACGAGGCCCAAAAGCACCCCGAACCCTCAGACAGGGAGCACCACGCCCTCGCCCGCAAGCTCAAGCGCTTCGGCGACGTGAACCTCCTCGCCCTCTCCCAGGAACACGCCCTGCGCGAGCGCCACCAGTTCGTCGCGGCCCAGCGCGCCGACGCCGAGGCCGCCGCAAACGAACTTAACCGCATAATACAGTCGGTGGATCGGGAGATAGAGGTACGGTTCGCGGAGACTTTCGGGCGTGTTCGGGTGGCGTTCGGGGAGATGGTACCCCGCATGCTCGAGGGGGCGTCAGGGGTTTTGGAGTTGTCCGAGGAGGGGGTGGAGATCGGGCTGCGCCTAGGGAGGAAGGGCTGGCGGCCCTTGCGCGTCCTCTCGGGCGGGGAGCGGGCGTTGCTCGCGCTCTCGTTTCTTTTCAGCATCTTCCTCAGCCGGGCCGGGCGGGATACGGGGGCTTTCTGCGTGCTCGACGAAGCAGAGGCGGCGCTGGACGACCTCAACCTGGCGCGTTTCCTCTCTGTGGTAGACTCTCACCGGGCAAACGGCCAGTACCTGCTGGTCACCCATCAAAAACGGACGATGACCGCGGCGGACGTGCTCTACGGGGTGGTTCAAGACGCCTCCGGGGCCACGACCGTCGTGTCCAAGCGTTTGCAGGGAGAGTAAGAAATCGCCTATGGCGCGCTCGTGGCGTAACTTTTTCAGACGAAGCAGCGACGAAGAACCGGAGCAGGGCTCGGCGGTAGCGACCGAGGCCCCGCCCGAGGCGGAACAGACCGCGACCCCCGAGGACGAGGGCGCCCGAGCCGACGTGCCCGCGGCCGAGGAGGTTTTGGCCGCCCGCGAGGAACCCGACGCTACCGAGGTCGAGGAGGCGGAGCCCGGCGAGGTAGAGGCGGCGCTACCGGAGCCGAGCCGGATCGAGGAAGCCCCTGACGCCGAGGCTGTTGTAGAGGAGCAGGAGTCGGTAGGTTGGTTCGGGCGGCTGCGGCGCGGGATGTCGAGGAGCCGGGAGTCTTTCGTCGGGCAGCTCAACGCTGCGGTCGCCGAGTTTCGGGACGCTGAGGACGAGGAGTTCTGGGAGAGGGTCGAGGAGATTTTGATCTCTTCCGACGTGGGGGTGCCTACGACGGCCAAGCTCGTCGCCGAGCTGGAGCAGGAGGCCCTGGAGAAGAACATCACCAGCGGCGAAGAGTTGCGGGGGCTCATGATCGAGCACGCCGCCCGCATGCTCGAGGGCCCGGTCGAGCTGGACGTCTCGCACAGGCCCACGGTCATCCTGATGGTCGGCGTCAACGGGACCGGCAAGACGACGACCATCGGCAAGCTCTCGCGCTTTCTGCCGGGGACCACGATGTTCGCGGCCGGGGACACGTTCAGGGCGGCGGCCATCGAGCAGTTGCAGCGGTGGGGCGAGCGGACGGGGACCCCGGTCGTGGCGCGCGAGCGCGGGGCAGATGCGGCAGCGGTAGCCCACGACGCCATACAGGAGGCCAGGCGCGCGGGCACGGACGTACTGCTCATAGACACGGCGGGCAGGCTCCACACCAAGGTCAACCTGATGGCGGAGCTAGATAAGGTGCAGCGGGTAATAGGGCGCCAGATGCCCGGCGCGCCGCACGAAGTCTTGATGACGGTGGATGCGACCACGGGCCAGAACGGGCTCAGGCAGGCCAAGATGTTCAAGGAGGTCGCGGGGTTGACGGGGATCATCCTGACCAAGCTCGACGGCACTGCCAAGGGCGGCATCGCGCTCGCCATAGCCAACGAGGTCGGGGTGCCGATCAAGCTGATCTCGGTCGGCGAGAAGGTCGAGGATCTGCACCCGTTTGACGCCCGCGAGTTCGCCGAAGCTTTGTTTGGAGACATGTAGATGTTCGATACATTGGGAGAGAGGCTCAACAAGGCCCTCGACGGGGTGCGCGGCAGCGGCAACCTCACCGAGGACCAGGTAAAGAAGGTTACCCGCGAGATCCGGCTGGCCCTACTCGAGGCCGACGTGAACTACGGGGTCGTCAAGACGTTCGTCTCCAACGTCCGCGAGAGGGCGACGGGGGCCGAGGTCTCGAAGGCATTGAGCCCGGGCCAGCAGGTCGTGAAGATCGTCAACGAGGAGTTGGCGAACCTGATGGGCGGCACGGCCCACAAGCTCTCGTTCGCCTCGAGACCTCCGACTGTCGTGATGCTCGCCGGCCTCAACGGTCACGGCAAGACGACGACGGCTGGCAAGCTCGCGCTGTTCGCGCGCAAGCTTGGGAAGAACCCTTACCTGGTGGCCTGCGACACCTACAGGCCCGCGGCCATAGACCAGCTGCAGCAGATCGGGCGCGAGCTCTCGGTGCCGGTCTACACGGAGGGCACGGGCCCCAGGCCCGAGGAGATAGCCGAGAGGGGCATCAGGGAGGCCAGGGACGGCGGCTACGACTTCGTCATCGTCGACACGGCGGGTAGGCAGGTCGTCGACCGCGAGATGATGGAGGAGATCCGGCGGGTCCGGAGGGCCTCCAAGCCGCATTCGGTCCTCCTGGTACTCGACGTGGTGACGGGTCAGAACGCGGTCGAGGTCGCGCAGGCTTTCCAGGAGTACGCGGACTTCGACGGGATGGTCTTGACCAAGCTCGACGGCGACGCCCGCGGCGGCGCTGCGCTCTCCGTGGTCTCGGTGACGGGGCGTCCCGTCAAGTTCGCCAGCGAGGGCGAGAAGATGGGCGAGTTCGACTACTTCTACCCGGATCGGATGGCAGGGCGCATCCTCGGGATGGGGGACGTGCTCACGCTCATCGAGAAGGCCGAGCAGCAGATGGACCGCGCGGAGGCCGAGGCCCAGGGCAAGAAGCTCATGAGCGGCAAGTTCACCTTCGAGGACTTCTTGCAGCAGATGCAGATGATCAAGAAGATGGGCCCGCTCTCCGGGCTGCTTGGCATGATCCCCGGTCTCAACAAGCAGCTCAAGGACGTCGAGATAGACGACAGGCAGCTGGGAAGGGTCGAGGCGATGATAACCTCGATGACCGTCCAGGAGCGGCGCAACCCCAAGTTGTTGCAGAACCCGAGCCGGGCACGTAGGATTGCGCGGGGCTCGGGGACGACCCAGCAGGACGTCCAGAGGCTCGTCAAGCAGTTCAAGGAGATGCAGAAGATGATGGCCCAGATGGGCAAGGGTGGCGGGATGCCGCGCATACCCGGCCTGACCGGGCGCAGATAGAGCTAAGAGTTCGAGAGGAGATGGCATGGCTGTAAAGATCAGGCTCGCGAGGCACGGCTCGAAGGGGAACCCCTTCTACCGGATAGTGGTCGCCGACTCGCGCAGCCCGCGCGACGGACGGTTTATAGACCGCATAGGGACCTACGACCCCCAGACGGAGCCCTCGGAGATCAAGGTCGATCAGGAGAAGGCCCGCGAGTGGCTCGGCAAGGGCGCGCAGCCGACGGACCAGGTGAAGAACCTGCTGAAGATCTCAGGGGTCCTCTAGGCAGCCGTGGCGCAACTGGAGAACCTGCTGCTGGTGCTGGCCCGCTCGCTCGTGGACGAGCCCGAGAGGGTCGAGGTCTCGGGGACGGAGACGGGCACGCGCGTGGACTTGGAGCTGAGGGTGGCCTCCGGCGACATGGGAAGGATCATCGGCCGCCAGGGACGCACGATCCGGGCCATCCGCTCGGTAGTGAAGGCCGCCTCGGTGAAGCTCGGCAAGCGGGTGAACGTGGAGGTCTCGGACTAGGGGCCGTGGAAGGTCTCCCTGACCCGGTCGCGATCGGGGTAGTGGTAGCGCCGCACGGGGTGCGCGGCACCTTGAGGGTACGCGCCTTGGGCTCGGGCAACCACCTGCGGGAAGGCAAAGCTCCCATCCTGGCCGGCCATCGCCGGCGCATCACGGCAGTAAGGAACACCCCCAAAGGTTTTCTGCTCGACCTCGCAGGGGTCGAGAGCCGGGCTGAGGCGGACGCCTTGAGGGGCGCTGAGTTGTTCTTGGACCGGACTGAGCTCGACGCGCCTGAGGCGGACGAGTTCTACGTGGCAGACCTCGTCGGCCTCACCGCCGTAGACGACTCGGGCACGATCGTCGGGACGGTCGCGGAGACGTTCGAGAGCCCGGCGCACGAGGTACTGGTGATCCGGGAGGAGGCCTCGCCGGATCTCCTGGTTCCCTTCACCCTCGAGCACGTCCCCGAGGTCGACCTGGAGGCTGCGCGGTTGATCGTGCGGCCGCCGGAGGATCCCGCGCGGTGAGGAGCATCGACGTGTTCTGCGTGTTTCCGAGCGCGGTGGACGGGGCTGTGCGGGTCGGCGTCGTCGGCCGGGCCATCGAGCGCGGCCTCGTCGGCTACCGCAGCTTCGACCTCAGGGACTTCGCGCCCGACGGGCGCATCGACGACATGCCCTACGGCGGGGGGGCCGGGATGGTGGTGCGGGTTGACGTGGTGGCCCGAGCGCTCGAGGAGGTCTACGGCGTCCCTGCCAGGGAGGTCAAGGAGACAAGGCGGGTCGTCCTCACGGAGCCGGCCGGACGGAGGCTGAACCAGGGCTACGTCGAGGAGGTCGCCTCCGGACCCGACCTGACCGTCATCTGCGGGCGCTACGGCGGCGTGGACGAGCGGGTGTGGACCGAGCTCGCCACAGAGGCCGTCTCGCTCGGCGACTTCGTGCTTTCCGGGGGCGAGATAGTGGCGGCGGCGCTCTGTGATGCGGTTATAAGGCGGCTCGAGGGCGTGCTCGGTAACGCCGAGAGCCTCGTCGGCGAGTCGTTCTCGGAAGAGGGTGTGGTCGGGCCGCCGGCGTACACGCGGCCCGGGTCGTGGGATGGAGAGGCGGTCCCCGGCGTGCTATTATCGGGCGATCATGCGCAGATCCGCGCCTGGCGCGAGCGCGAGGCGCGCGAGAGAACGCGGGCAAGGACCACCGGCAGGAGGTAGGTGGTCACCCTAATCATCCGGAAGTCCATCGAGAGGAGCGCAGAGAGCATGATAACGAGCGAGAACTTGCAGCAGAGGGGCGACGTCGCGTTCAAGCCGGGCGACACCGTGCGGGTGCACTACCGGGTCATCGAGGGCAACCGCGAAAGGGTGCAGGTCTTCGAGGGCCTTTGCATCTCCCGCAAGGGCGGGGGCATCAACGAGACCTTCACGGTCCGAAAAAACTCCTTCGGGGTAAACGTGGAGAGGATCTTCCCGCTCCACTCGCCGAAGATCGCGAAGATAGAGGTGGCCTCCCGCGGCGCCGTGCGCCGGGCGAAGCTCTACTACATCCGCGACAAGGTAGGCAAGAAGGCCAGGGTCAAGAAGGCCCGCTAGCCCCCCAAAGACGTTGACGGGCCGCCACCGCGGGGCGACCCCTAGTTCACAGGCGGCGAGCCAGGACCTCTACGCCTTCGACGCTGCGTGGGTCTTGGAGCGGTCCGCGCCCCTGGCAGGGGCGGACGAGGCCGGCCGGGGCGCCCTCGCCGGGCCGCTGGTGGCCGCGGCCGTCATCCTCGGGGAGACCGAGATCTCGGGCCTAAACGACTCCAAAACGCTCGGCAAGCGCGTCCGCGAGAGGGTTTTCGCGGACTTATTGGCCGGCGCCAGAGCCGTCTCCGTCGTCTCTTACCCGGCGTGGTGGATCGACCGCCACGGCCTCGGCCGGGCCAACCGCGAGGCCCTCTGCAGGGCGCTAGAACTCCTGAGACCCCCCGCCGGGTGTGGGCTGGCGGACGGTACCCTCTCGCTCGCAGGCGGGATAGAGTGCCTGCCGAAGGCCGACGCGAGGAGCGCGGCGGTCGCCGCTGCGAGCGTGGTCGCCAAGGTGCTGCGCGACGGCGCGATGGGCGCCCTTTGCGGGCGATACGCCGGCTACGGCTTCGGGCGAAACGCGGGGTACGGGACGGCGGAGCACAGGCTCGCCCTCTCGGAGATAGGCCCCTGCCGGGTCCATCGCCTGAGCTACGCCGGAGTAGGAGCCTGAGCAGGCGCTCTTCCGGGGAGTGGGGCGAGCGGCTGGCGCTGCGCTACCTGGTGGAACGCGGCTACGAGCTCATCGAGCGCAATTACCGCACGCGTCACGGAGAGATCGACCTCGTCATGCGCCAAGGCACCACCCTC
>JADDPU010000288.1 GCA_016781725.1 Rubrobacter sp.
ATCCAGACGTCCTGGAACGCGTGGAGGTCGCCGCTGGCCACGCCCTGGAACAGGGGACCGACGTCGAGCAGCTTCAGCTCGACCTCTTCGTAGCCGAGATCCTCCTCGAAGATCACCTTCGTCAGGTTGGAGACGGCGAGGTTCTCGGCCCACCCTATGTTACCCAGGGTGAGCGTCTTGTTCGCAGAGCCCGAGCCGCCGCCGCCGCAGCCCGCCAGCCCCAGGAGGCTTACGCCCGCGAGCGTGCCCCCGCTCAACTTCAGCATGTCCCTTCGGGTCAACTTGGTCATACCTGCTCCCTTCTGGTCTTACGCCACGTTTACCGGCGTATCCGTCAAGCCGTTTTCTTGGCGCCCCTGGTCCGCTCCATACCACGGGTAATACGGTCGAGCATGATCGCCAGGATCACAATTCCGATACCGCCTACAAAGGCGGCCCCGACGTCTAGCTGTCCGAGGCCTATAATGACCGGCTCCCCGAGCCCCCCGGCCCCGGCCAGGGCGGCGATGACCACCATCGAGAGCGAGAGCATGATGACCTGGTTGACCCCGGCCATGATCGCCTTGACCGAGAGCGGGAGCTCCACCTTCAGGAGCGTCTGCCAGGGGGTCGCCCCGAAGGCGTGCGCGGCCTCGACGGTGTCCTTGGGAACCTGCTGGATGCCCAACATGGTGAGCCTCACCGCCGGCGGCATGGCGAAGACGACCGTCGCGATGAGAGCGGGCGGCTCGTCGAGCCCCATGAGGACCACGATAGGGACCAGGTACACGAAGGCTGGCATCGTCTGCGCCACGTCCAAGACGGGCCTCATCACCGCCTCGACGGCCCCGGACTTGGCCGCGACTATGCCTATGGGGATGCCTATCGCCAGCGAGACGGCCGCCGCCGCCAGGACCAACGCCAGGGTCTCCATCGTGTAGTCCCACAGGTTCAGGCTGATGAC
The DNA here is from genome assembly GCA_016781725.1 of Rubrobacter sp. Taxonomy (GTDB): domain Bacteria; phylum Actinomycetota; class Rubrobacteria; order Rubrobacterales; family Rubrobacteraceae; genus Rubrobacter_D. The sequence continues at coordinate 944 of JADDPU010000288.1, forward strand.
GAACAGGAGCCCCAACACCGTGAAGAGCCCCACCCGCCAGCCCGCAAGGTAGAAGGCGATGGCCGCCAAGATCACGACCATCAGGAGCGCCGGAAGGGCAGTAAAGGCGGCCTCCAGCGTGCCCACGAAGGCCGCTATGACGTCCTTGAGCGGCTCGAAGAACCACTCGAAGGTATCCGTGATCCAGTCGACCGCGCTCGTAGTCCAGTCGGAGAGGGGTATCTGCGGGATCAACTCCGTCTGCGCGAGCATCTCTAGCTCCCCACCCGGCGCACGCGGACCCTCTCACCGTTCTGGCTAGTCTCGCCACCTTCCGGTAGGGCTTCGCCGCCCTCCTCTTGCGCCTCGGCGTGCGTGGTAAGCCCGGCGATGAGCGCGCCGCGAACGACGACGCCTTCGAGGCGCTCGCCTTCTCCCACTACGGCCACGGGCGTGTCTCCGTCCTCGACGAAGAGGGGGAGGACCTCGCGCAGGGGGGTCCTGCGTTCGACCTTGTGGGCACTATCATCCACCGCGCCCCGAAGCTCGCGCTCGTCGCGCTCGGCGAGCCGGGCTACCTCCTCGGCCTCGCACACGCCTACCAGGCGCCGCTCCTCGTCCACGACGAAGATGTGGGAGAGGCCATACTGCCTCATGCGGCGCAAGACCACCGTGGGGCCCTCGCTCAGGTACGCGACCTGTCGTGGCTTGACCATCACGCTCTCGGCGGTCCGCACCTTGGCGTAGTCCACGTCCTCGACGAAGCGCTCCACGTACTCGTTCGCCGGCTCGCGGAGGATATGCTCCGGCGTGCCGAGCTGCACTATCTCCCCATCCTTCATGATGGCCACCCGGTGCCCGAGCGTGAGGGCCTCGTCGAGGTCGTGGGTGACGAAGACTACCGTCCGCTGGGCCTCGCCCTGGATGGAGAGGAACAAATTCTGCATGTCGCGCCGGATCAGGGGGTCGAGCGCCGAGAACGGCTCGTCCATGAGGAGGATCTCCTGCTCCGTCGCCAGGGCGCGGGCGAGCCCGACCCTCTGCTTCATACCACCGGAGAGCTCCGTTATGAGCTTGTTGCCCTGCCCCTCCAGGCCGACCGCCGGCAGGGTCTCCTCGGCCTTTTTCCTGCGCTCCTGCGCCGGCATCCCCTGGATCTCGAGCCCGAAGGCGATGTTGTCCAGGACGGTCCTGTTGGGCAACAGCCCGAAGTGCTGGAAGACCATCCCGATCTTTCTGCGCCGCACCTCCCGAAGCTGCTTGGACGGCATGCTCGTGATGTGCTCGTCGTCGAGGTAGACGCTGCCCTCGGCCGGCACGTTGAGGCCGTTGACGGCCCGCAGGATGGTGGACTTGCCGCTACCGGAGAGCCCGATGATGACGAAGATCTCGCCCGGGTACACCTCGAAGCTCGCGTCGAAGGCCCCGATGGTCGAGCCCGTCTCCTTCTCGACCTCGGCCTTGCTCCTGCCCGCCCGGCGCATCTCGAGCGCCTGCTTGGCCCTGCGCCCGAAAACGATCGAGCAGTTCTCTACCCGGATGATCGGGTCCCGCCCTTTATTCTCGTGAGCTTCCGTGGCCTCTCTCCTTCATTAGCCTGCTACACAGGGTCGCGCGGTCCGGCGCTTACACCCCC
>JADDPU010000391.1 GCA_016781725.1 Rubrobacter sp.
CTTCTCCGTGAAGCTGCGCGACGAGACGGACCTGGACCGTCTGGGCGACGAGCTGGTCTCGGTGGTATCGGGGGCGATGCAGCCGGAGCACGCCTCGCTGTGGCTGCGTCGAACGGACGCGACGGGGCGGCGATGAACGCGGGCGCCACCCGGCTCGCCTGGTCGCTCTGGGGCCTCGCGCTCGGCTTCGCCGTCGCCGGCCTCTTCTTCGGGGTTCTCTCGATCCCGGCGGAGCTCCCGCGGAGCCGCGAGCCCATGCTGGCACCGATCCTGGTCCTGGACGCCCTGCTCATCCTCTACGGAACTTTAGGCGCCCTCATAGCTTCGCGGCGCCCGCGGAACTCCATCGGTTGGATCTTCTGCTTTGTGGCGGTCTCCCTCGGGGTGCTCTCCGCCGCCTACGGCTACGCCGACTACGCGCTGTACGTGAGGGATGATCCGCTGCCCGGTGCCGTACTGGCCGCGTGGGTCACGAACTGGCTCCCCAGCGCCGCGGTGTTCGTAGCGGTGTGCTTTCTGTTCCTGCTCTTCCCCGACGGCCGCCCGGCCTCCCCCCGGTGGCGGCCGGTCGTCTGGGCACTGGCCGCGGTCGGTGCCGCGGCGGTACTCGCCTCCGCTCTCGAGCCCCGGATCTTCACGTTCCCGACCGTCGAGAACCCGCTCGGCCTGGGAGGGTCCGCCGGCAGGGCCGCCGACGTCGCCAACGACCTCACAGACTTCTTAGCTATCCCCACCTTCCTCGTCTCTCTGGCCTCGATGATCTCGCGCTTACGCGGCGCGCGGGGCCGCGAGCGCCTGCAGCTCAAATGGGTGGCCTACGCCGCCGCGCTCACGGCGACGAGCTTCGCGGCTTCTTTCGCGGCCGGCGCGCTGACGGGCTGGCAGCCTGCCTCCGACGCCTTTTTCTTGCTTGGGGTTGTGGGTTTCGCCGGTCTACCCGTCGCGGCGGGGGTGGCCATCTTGAGGCACCGCCTCTACGGGATAGACCTCCTCATAAACCGAACCCTCGTCTACGCGACGCTGACTGCGGCGCTCGCGTTGGTCTACGTCGGTGGCGTAATCTCCTTGCAGTACGTATTCCGCGCCGTTACGGGCGGCGAGTCGCAGCTCGCGGTGGTGGCTTCCACGCTCGCCATAGCCGCGCTGTTCAACCCCCTCAGGCGACGCATCCAGGCGTTCGTGGACCGGAGCTTCTACCGCCGCAAGTACGACGCCGCGAGAACGCTCGAATCCTTCTCCGCGAGGCTCAGGGACGAGACGGAGCTTGAGGTGCTCGAGGACGACCTCCTTGAAGTGATAGCGGAGACGGTGCAGCCGGCCCACGCCGGCTTGTGGATCCGGCCCCCCTCCAAGATAGACGGGGAGACGGTCGGGTGAGCGCCCGGTTCTCCGCCTCGGTCGCGACCTCGCGGCCCGCGCACGGGTCGCCCTGGTCAGGGGGGCCGGTAGCAGGTCTCCCCGAACCGCCCTCCGGCGAAGAGCGGGAGGGCAGATGATCGGAAACCCCTCTTTCCGCTTCTCCTTCTGGCTCGCCTGGTCGTTGTGGGCGCTGACGGTCGCGCTCATGGGGTTGACCGTCCTGTTCACGGTGATGTACCCGTTGTACAGGGATACGGCCAGCAACGCCATCAACTTCGCCCTCGCGATCCTGTTCGTCGCCACCTTCGGGACGGTTGGGGCCTTGATCGCCTCCCGCCGGCCCGAGAACCCTATCGGCTGGGTCTTCTGTGGCATGGGCCTGGCCCTGGTTGTTGCCGTCTTCTTCGGCAACTATGCGCAGTATTCCCTCGTGGTCGACCCGGGGGCCTTGCCCTGGGCAAAGTCGGCGGCTTGGGTGGGAAATTGGATCTGGCTCGTCGCGTTGAGCCCGCTCGGGTTCATCTTGCTTCTCTTCCCCGACGGCCGTCCTCCGTCACCTCGCTGGCGGATCGTCGCGCGGCTCCAGATCGCCGCGCTCGCCGGGTGGTCCGTCTCCCAGGCGTTCGCCCCGGGTCCCCTCGTCAACGCCGGCTACGAATCTGTGGAGAATCCCTACGGGATCGAAGCGCTCGGGGGGCTCTTCAAGGTTGTAGGAACCATCTCAGGCTTCCTCGTTTTGGCGACCGTGATCGCTTCGGCCTTCTCCATCTTGGTCAGGTTCCTCCGTTCGAGGGGAGACGAGCGCCGCCAGATAAAGTGGGTCGCCTACGCGGGGGGGCTGGTGATGCTAGTCCTCGTGTTGCAACTCGGTGTGGAGACGGCGTTGCCGGAGACCGACTTGCTGGTCGAGGTCCTCACCCTCTCCCTCGTCGCTGCGCTCTGCACCGTGCCCATCGCCGCGGGTGTCGCCATCTTGAAGTACCGGCTCTACGAGATCGACGCGATCATCAACCGCACGCTGGTCTACGGTCTGCTCACGTTCTCTCTGGTACTCGTATACGTGGGCAGCGTCGTGCTGCTTCGAGGGCTGGTCTTCGGTTTTACCGGGCGCTCCTCCCAACTCGTGGTCGTCGCCTCTACACTTGCGGTCGCGGCGTTGTTCGGACCGCTGCGCCGGCGCGTGCAGGGCTTCATAGACCGCCGCTTCTACCGTGAGAAGTACGACGCGGCGAAGACGCTCGAGGCCTTCTCGGCCAGGCTGCGCGACGAGACCGACCTCGAGGCCTTGGGCGGGGGCCTCCTGGAGGTGGTGGGGGAGACGGTGCGCCCGGCGCACGCCAGGCTCTGGCTGCGCCCGCCGGCTCGGGTGCGAGGGGAGGAAAGGCGAGCAGAAATGCGAGAGAATTATCGGGAGAGAGGAGTTTCGTAACGCTTTTCGTAACGCTTTGGAGACGGACGGCGCCTAGAATGGTGGGCAAGGAGGTCAGATGACGACGCAGACAAAGAACAGGATGAGGTTCTGGCAGGACCTCTTCAAGCGCGACGGACGCAAGGCGCCCGAGGAGACGCCCGCGGTCGCGGACGACGTGCCGCGGCAGGCCGCGCCGGAGCTGGACATAGCGCCGAACGACCCGATCCTCGCCTACCTCGCGAGCGTCTCGGGCGTCGTGGAGGTCGAGAAGCTTGACCTCGACTCCCCGGCGCTAAGACAGATGAGGGAGGCCGGCGTCAAGCTCCTGGTGCCGCTCGTGAGCCAGGGGGAGCTCATAGGGCTCCTGAACCTGGGTCCGCGCCTCTCGCAGCAGGAGTACTCGGCCGACGACCGCAAGCTCCTTAGCGACCTTGCCACCCAGACGGCCCCAGCCGTCAGGGTCGCCCAGCTCGTCAGGCAGCAGCAGCAGGAGGCCAAGGAGCGGGAGCGCATCGAGCAGGAGCTCAGGATCGCGCGCCTCATCCAACAGACCCTCCTGCCCAAAACCCTGCCAGAGCTCCCCGGCTACGAGGTGGCTGCCTACTACCAGCCGGCCCGCGAGGTAGGCGGCGACTTCTACGACTTTCTCGAGCTCGAAGACGGCCGCCTTGGGCTCGTGATCGGGGACGTGACCGACAAGGGCGTCCCGGCCGCCCTGGTGATGGCGACGACCCGCACGATGCTCCGGGCCGCAGCCCAGCGCCTGGACTCGCCGGGAGAGGTCCTAAAGCGGGTCAACGACGTGCTGGTCCTGGACATACCGCCCAACATGTTCGTCACCTGCCTCTACGCGATCCTCGACCCCGAGAGCGGCCGGCTCGTCTACGCGAACGCCGGCCACGACCTGCCGTACCGGCGGCGGGCCGGGCGCTCCGAGGGGGCCGAGGAGCTTCGGGCGAGGGGGATGCCCCTGGGGCTCATGCCGGGGATGGGCTACGAGGAGAAGGAGATCGTGCTCGAGAGGGGCGAGGGCGTCCTCTTCTACAGCGACGGGCTCGTCGAGGCGCACGACCCGAGGCGCGACATGTTCGGCTTCCCGCGGCTGCAAGGCCTCGTCGGGGCCCAGCGCTCGGGCGGCTCCTCGCTTATCACCTTCCTCCTCTCGGAGCTTAGGCGCTTCACCGGCGAGGGCTGGGAGCAGGAGGACGACATCACGCTGGTTACCCTCGATAGACCGGAGGAGTCGTGACCGCACGCAGGAACGAGGCCTACCGGACGCTCGCCGAGCTGAGCGTGCCGAGCGAGCCAGGCAACGAGCGGCTGGCGATGGAGGAGGTCGCCGGAACCGTAGAGGGGCTCGGGCTGCCAGAGAGGACCCTGGAGCGGCTGAAAACGGCGGTCGCCGAGGCGACGATGAACGCGATGGAGCACGGCAACCACTACAGGGAGGAGGCCCCCGTCTTTATAGAGGTGTCGGCCTCGGAGGCCGAGCTCTCCGTCAAGATAACCGACGAGGGGAGCGGACCGCCGGCCTTCACCCAGGAGACGCCGGACCTCGAGGCCAAGCTCGAGGGCATGCAGACCCCGAGGGGCTGGGGGCTCTTCCTCATCAAGAGCATGGTTGACGAGATGAACGTCACCGGCGACGAGGGCCACCACACAGTGGAGTTGATCCTGCACCTCGACGACAAAACATCGACGAGCGAGCGGAAGGAGGCAAGCGATGGCCGTACGGCACCTTGAGGTGGAGGTGCGCCGGGAGCCTAAAGGCGCCGTGCTCGACCTGCGGGGCGAGATCAACGGCTTCGCCCAACAGGCCCTCGACGCAGCCTACGCCGAGGCGGAGGAGGGAGACCCGGAGACCATCCTCCTCAACTTCGAGGAGGTTGACTACATCAACTCCACCGGGATAGCCCTGATAGTGGGCCTGCTCGCCAGGGCGCGCGCCTCAAAGCGCAGCCTCTCGGCCTACGGGCTCTCCGACCACTACGTGGAGATCTTCAACATTACCCGCCTCTCGGACTTCGTGAGCGTCTTTCCGGACGAGAAGAGCGCCCTGAGCGAGGCGAAGCCTGCGTGAGCGAGGCGAGCCGGCGTACGGTGGGGACCGGCTGCACGGGTCGCTCCACGCCCTTCGCGGCGAGTTCGAGGGAGTCATGGTGTCAAGCCGGGAAAGGAGAGAGGAAATGCCCCAGGCACAGGTAACGATGGAAGTGCGCAAGGTGAACGATGGCGTGAGCGTCATAGACGTCAAGGGCGAGCTTACCGCCTTCGCCGAGGGCGTCCTGATGGACGCCTACAACCAGGCCAGCGACGGCGGGGTGCGCGCGATCGTCCTTAACTTCGAGGGCCTCGAGTACATGAACAGTAGCGGCATAGGCCTCCTGGTCACGCTGCTCATCCGCGTCAACCGCGAGAAGCAGAGGCTCCTCACCTACGGCCTCTCCGACCACTACCAGAACATCTTCCAGATCACGCGCCTTGACGACGCCATCGGCATCTACGGCTCGGAAGAGGAGGCCGTCCGGGCCGCGGATACTACGTAAAGAGAGGAGACGAGGGCCATGACCGCAGCGAACCGTCGACCCGAGCAGCCCCGCGACGCCGACCACTGGGCGCGCTACGTCGAGACGTTAAGAGTTACGGGCCTGCGGGAAGGAGCCGGCGCCCGCAACGTCGAGGGACGCCGGCCGATGAGCCCGCTGCAAGGCTTCGGCAAGATGTGGCAGAAGACCTTCAAGGTGCGCCTGGAGGGCGCCAAAGCGTCCCCGGCCGAGGTCGTCAGGACCTGGCGCGAGGGTTTCCCCGAGCTCTCGGGCATGGGAAAAGGCTTTCTGGTGCCGTCTGGAGGTCTCGTTCCCGGCGCGGTCGCGTTGCTTGGCGGCGGGCTCACCGGCGTCATGGTGCTCTACGCCGACGAGGAGTCCTTCACGTACATGACCCCAGAGGGGCACCCGTTTTCGGGTTGGATCACCTTCAGCTCCCACGTCGCCGAGGACGGAACCACGGTGGCCCAGGCGCAGTTGCTCATACGCGCCAACGACCCGCTCTGGGAGGCCATGATGCCCCTGGGGTTGCACAAGATGGAGGATATGACCTGGCAGAGGACCCTAAGGAGGGTCGCTGCCCACTTCGGAGCCGACGGGAGAGTGGAAACGAAGGTGGTCTGCGTTGACCCCAAGCGGCAGTGGCGCCACTACAAGAACGTCCGCCACAATGTCCTGATCCGCTCGGCGCTGCACGCCCTGACCGCGCCCCTGCGGTGGCTGGGGCGCCGGCCCGGAGGCTGAAGCCCAAGAAAGACACGAAGGGAGAAGACCATGACCGAAGCAAGCCCGCCGCCCGAGGAGAAGGGCGAGAAGCAGCAACCCCGCGACGCGGCCTACTGGGCGAAGAGGGTCGAGAGGCTCGAGGTCTCCGCGGTCCCCGACGGGGCCGCCAACGTCAACGTGCAAGGCCGGCGGGAGGTCGGGGCGCTGCAGGGCTTCGGGCAACTCTGGCAGAAGACCTACAGGGTACGCCTGACCGGTGTGGAGACCACACCAGAGGAGACCGTGCGTATCTGGAAGGAGCGCTTCCCCGAGTTCCAGCCTCCCAACAGCCGGTTCTACCCTTCGATGGCGGGCGTCGCGCCCGGCGAGGTCCTGTTCATAAGCGCCTCCGTCGGCGGCATGCCCGTCCACACGGGGGTGCGCGTGATCTACGCCGACGACGAATCTTTCACGGTGATGACCCCGGAAGGCCACCCCGAGTCGGGCTGGAACACCTTCTCGGCCTACACCGACGAGGACGGAACCACTGTGGCCCAGATCCAATCGCTCGCCCGCGCCAACGACCCGATCTACGAGATCGGCTTCCGCATCGTCGGCGCCACGGAGCAGGAGCGCCTCTGGACGCACGTCCTCAAGTCGCTCTCGGCCCACTTCGGCGTGAACGAGCCGGTGACCCTGGAGAAGGCCTGCGTGGACCCGAAGGTCCAGTGGTCGGAGATGAAGAACCTCTGGCACAACGCGGGCGCCCGGTCGATGCTCTACACGATGGCGGGCCCGGGACGCTGGATGCGCGGCCTGATGCGGCGTCGGAGCACGTGACTGGCGTCTACGATGCGGTGGTCGTCGGCTCCGGGCCCAACGGCCTCGCCGCCGCCGTGGAGCTGGCCCGCAACGGACGCCGGGTGGCCGTGCTCGAGGCCGAGGACACCATCGGCGGCGGCACCCGCTCGGCGGAGATCACGCTCCCAGGTTTCGTCCACGACCTGGGCTCCGCCATCCACCCTCTCGGCTACGCCTCCCCGTTCTTCGGCCAGCTCCCGCTCGAGGAGCACGGCCTCGAGTGGGTCCATCCGCAGGCCCCGCTCGCCCACCCCTTCGACGACGGCACGGCCGTGGTCCTCGAGCGTTCGATCCCGGCTACCGCCGACTCTTTAGGCCCCGACGCTGGGACGTACCGCCGGCTGATGGAGCCCCTCGCCGCTGACACCGGCAGGATAGCCGGCCTCTTCGTCGGCCGTCTGCGCCTGCCGCGCCACCCGGTCGCGCTCGCGGCGGCGGGCGTCAGGTCGCTGCTGAGCGCCCGCGGGCAGGCTGAGGCCCTCTTTGAGGGCGAGAGGGCCCGCGGCCTCTTCGCCGGCAACGCGGGCCACTCTTTTTTGCCGCTCGAGAAGCCGCCGAGCGCCCTGTTCGGGTTGCTGCTCGGGACCTTGGGCCACGCCTTCGGTTGGCCCTTCCCCAAAGGAGGCTCGCAAAAGATAGCCGACGCGCTCGCTTCTTACCTCGTCTCCCTGGGGGGAGAGATCTACACGGATAGCCGGGTGGGCTCGGTGGAAGACGTGCCGCGGACCCGCGCGGTCCTCTTCGACGTCACCCCGCGCCAGCTCCTCGGCATCGCCGGGGAGCACTTCACCGAGCGCTACCGGAGCGGCCTCAAGCGCTACCGCTACGGCCCCGGCGTCTTCAAGGTGGACTTCGCCCTGGACGGCCCGGTCCCCTGGGAGGCCGAAGACTGCAAGCGCGCCGGCACCGTCCACCTCGGCGGCACGCTCGAGGACGTCGCCGCGGGGGAGAGCGCCGTCTCGCTCGGCGAGCACCCCGAGCGCCCGTTTGTCCTGCTCGCCCAGCAGAGCCTCTTCGACCCGACGCGCGCCCCCGAGGGCAAGCACACAGTCTGGGCCTACTGCCACGTTCCCAACGGCTCGGAGGTCGACATGACAGAGAGGATAGAGGCGCAGATAGAGCGCTTCGCCCCCGGTTTCAGGGAGCGCATCCTGGCCAAGAGCGCGGTCGGTCCCGCGGACCTGGAGAGGGGAAACGCCAACCTGGTCGGCGGCGACATCAACGGCGGGTACATGGACCTCAGGCAGCTCTTCACCCGCCCCATGCCTCGCCTCAACCCCTACTCGACGCCGGCGAAGGGCCTGTACATCTGCTCGTCCTCGGCGCCACCGGGCGGGGGGGTCCACGGCATGAGCGGATACCTCGCCGCCCGCGCCGCCCTGCGCTACATGACGTAACCGGATGGAGGCCCCGACGGAGACGGAGAACAAAGCCGGCGGGAACACCGAGAACCACCGGGCTTCTTTCATCCTGCGCGGCCGCCCGCTACTCTTCGCGCGCGCGGCGTGGACAGCTTTAACCCTGCTGACCGTAGGGCTTTTTGTCGTCGGTATTCCCCCGTACTTTGCGGAGCTACGAACCGTTTGCACGCGCGGCGCTGAGTTGTGCGCCGAGGACTGGCTTCTGACCCCAGATGCGGTGCGAGAGCTTCGGGCGCTCGGCCTCTCGACTGGCTTCTACGCCGCGTACAACGTCGCAGTGAGTAGCGTGTTTGCGCTGGTGTGGTGGGTGACCGGCGCGGCCATCTTCTGGCGCAGGTCGGGGGAGAGCATGGCGCTGTTGGCCTCGCTTATGCTCGTGACGTTCGGGATCTTCCAGGGCCCGGCAGAGGTCGTGGCGGATGCCTACCCCGTACTGAGGTTGCCCGGCCAACTCCTAGGATTGCTCGCCTTCGCGACGGTCATCCTCTTCCTCTACCTCTTCCCGGACGGGCGGTTCGTGCCACGCTGGACCATCGTTCCGGCGCTCGTGTGGATCGCGAACGATGCGGTCTCGATCCTCTTCCCGCACCTCCAAGAGCTCCGGTGGGTCGCCCCGGTGGGCTTTCTGGCCTTCTTCGTGCCAGGGGTCTGCGCCGTGGGAGCGCAGATCTACCGTTACCGTCGCACGCCCGATCCGGTGCAACGCCAGCAGAGCAAGTGGGTGGTCTTCGGGATCGCG